>JABMRZ010000031.1 GCA_013202315.1 Candidatus Tariuqbacter arcticus
ACATAGGAAAAAACTTTTGGGAATCTGTATACATTAGGTTCCTCGCTGTTTTGGATGGGTAGATTTTCTTATTCTTTGAACCGCTGATTTTCGTTGATTTTTTTGATTACGCTGATTTCCTAGAAAAGTTTGTTCAGTATCATCTTTGTATTTCGTGGTTAATTAGTCCGCTGTACAGCGGATTACCCACATGATATAGCGAAGAACCTTAAATAAAGAACCCTATGCGAATTCCGCCAATAGAATCAGAACACATACTCGTCTTCGTCGATATCGACGGCGTCTTGAGGAACTTCGTCAAGAAAATGAAAGAAGTCTTCGCCGATGATTTCCCCGGCGAAAGAATCATCCGCGAAGACGATTACGACTTGACCCTCTGGACCACAATCGGAAAAAATATCTTCCCCTGGGTTATGGAAGGAGGTTCTGCCGAAAATATCTTCACCCAAGCCGAACCTCATTATAAATCCCTTCAGGCGCTTCAAAATTGGTTGAAGTCGCCGGGAAAATATCCCAAGTTCTTCATTGTCTCCCATCAAGTTGGCTCGCGAATCAAATGGACAGAAGCCTGGTTGAAAGAACACCAACTTGACGACGGTTTGCCGGTCTATTACACCACCGATAAAACCAAGGTGATGAAATCCATCATCCAATCCGAATCCGATATAATGGGTGAAGTCATACCGCCGGAAAAAACAATCCTCCTCGATGACAACCCAAAAGAACTATCCGCAGCCGCCTTAGCTGATATTAAGACTATCTGCATTGACCGAACCTGGAATCAAAATTGTAATGCTAAACGAATCAGGAACTTAGCCGAATTCAATCCCTTTTGAATTTAAAATCCCGCTGGCTTTATAACTCAGCGGGAAAGAGAAATCGCTCGACTATTCGCCGAAGAATATTCAACTATAAAAGCGGCAAATATTCTGATTTAAGGCACTACGCCTCGCCTGGGACTTCACCCGGTAGAGGCGGTACCTCCAAGGCAGGACAGTTGAATTTGTCGTCGGTCATTAGTCATTCGGATTTCACATTCATAGGTATTCCTGAATCTTTTCTAATTCATCATTCATTATTAAGCCTGTAAGATGGGTTCTCAACCCGTAAAATTCTCTTTCATCATTCATTATTCAGCATTCAGTATTCAGCATATAGTTCATCTAACTAATATTAACTCCAGGACCGGCGCCTCCCCCGCCCGGCAAAAATACACTCCCGAAGGAAGCGCATTCCCCCATAAATCCCTTCCATCCCACCGATAGCGCCCGCCCAATTCAGCATCGATTTCAAAGCTGTGAACTTTTCGACCCAAAATGTCATATATTTCAAGACGGTCTTCGAGCCCATACCCTTTCATCGGTCGGATTTCAATTATCGTCTCCGCATTGAAAGGATTGGGATATCCTTTCAGTATCGTCAGCGATTCAGGGGGTCCGATTTCGCCCGGCTGATTAACCCCTGACTGATTGTAAAACAGCGCCCCCATATCGTTCCGCGTGCCGTCAGGGTCGTTATAATACGGTGATGGATTCCCCGTATCGATGCAGGGCGAACCCCATACTACTTGATAATTATCGTCATAAACATCCTCATATAACGGATCTTCCGAAATATCGCTGTAGCCGGCGCTGCATCCTAAATAATTGGCTGTCTCATTATTCCATACATCGTTGTAGTTGATTGTTACCGGAGCGCTTTGAGTATATATCCCGCGGTGGCCGTTCCTGTCGATTATATTGTTATACAGGGTGATGTTCCCGGAATAGCAGAATACTCCGTCCCTTTCATTGTGGGTGATGGTGTTATTGATGAGTTTGATGTTTGAATCGTCGGAATACACCCCGTCGAGCACATTAAGAAAAATCAGATTATGATGAATATCCGCCGGATACCCCCCCACTTCACAGTCCACAATCCTGATGCCGTAATCGGAATTGTAGCTTATGATATTATATCCAATTTCCACCCCGGGGCAGTCACCATAGCAATAAATCCCTTCATTCCCATTATAATCGAAGCAATTGCCGGTGATTTCGCCCCCGCCCAAATCTTCTATTATTATCCCATTATTCAGATTATTGTGTGAATGATTCCCTCGGAATGTCGGATTCCCCTCGAAAATGGTGACGCCGCTCTGATCATTGTTGAACACTTCACACGAATCGACCGTCAGCGAAGAGTTCAACGCCCATAAGCCTTGATATGAATTATTGTAAAACCGGCAATGCGCCAAATGAGGAGAAGAATTCTCAATCCTGACCCCTTTCTGACCCCAGGTTACAACGCAATATCTCATCGAACCCCCGCTCGATTGAGGTCCGCTGAAATTTATATATCTCCAAATCCCCTTATAAGGCCATGGGTTGGTCGAAGTGAATCGGATGGAATCGTTCTCCTCCCCTTCGGCGTTTAAAGTCCCATAAATGCTGAATCCCAAATTAGTGGAAGCGAATTTCACCTCCACCCCCGGCTCGATGGTTAAAACTTGTCCAAAATCCACCCAAATGCTGTCTATGGCGATGAAAGGACTCATCGAAGCCGTCCAAACCCCGGATACCGCACCGGCGACAGAGCTGTCAGCCAGGCATACCGGAATCAATGAAAAATCCGTAGCGCCCTCCGGCAGTATCGTCATTATTAATAAAAGAAGTGTAATTCCCCCGATAAGCGGTATTAATTTTCTTCTAAAGCTGTTCATAGCTGCTCCGCTGTTTGTTATAATGATACTACTTGATTAAATCATTATGCCCCAGGATGTAAAACCATTGTGCTGAAGCTACCGTTAAGTTAGTAAAAATCCGGAAATTTATCAAGCTAATTCTATTAGGAAATGACATTTCGGTTATTATTAATGATTCCTCCCTGTTTTGTATGGGAAGATTTTTTATTCTTTGATCCGCTGATTTCCTAAAAAAGTTTATTCAGCAT
>JABMRZ010000375.1 GCA_013202315.1 Candidatus Tariuqbacter arcticus
CTTTACCCCTTTTTGGTTCCGGCTCGTCCGGGTTAGGAAAATAGTCGAAATACGCTATTGCGTCATCAGTAACGATATCACTACAATCGAGCAGAATCCCCCCGCAGCGATCAACAGGTCGTATTTAGGTTCCTTATTCAGCACCAGCCATCTGCGGTTGTTGGGATTATCAAGGTTATTGTAGTCGAACATATTGATGTTGCCGCCGTTTTCATTTATGAAAGTAAAATTGGGTTCCAATAAGAGGGTATCTTTTAAAACTACTTTGTTATCAACGGGATAGTAGTACCCGTTTTTCCATCTTTCAGAATTAGCGATAGGCGGGGGCGATTCCCAGATTTTCTTGCCGGATTTCTCCGCATCGTTCAGGAATAACAGGGGTTCGCCCGTGTATTCCTCATTTTTAACATTAAAATGCAAATACGCGTCCCTCGAACTACCAATGGATTTTGAAATGGTTTTTTCGTCGAGTTCCATCCGGATAATTTTCGCCCCTTCTCTATAGATGGTATTCTTAGGCTGGCGTTTTAGTTTATGGTAAGACCCATCCCTGGAAGACATCCTTTGAAAATCAATAGTAGTTGGTATTTCGCCCCGGTCGAGATATTTCTCAGGAATGTTAAAATCACTATCCAGCCAGTCGAGATAAGTCAGCAGTATGCCTTCCCTGGTTTGTTCAATACCGATGGTAAGATTATCTGTAATCGTTCTTCCCGGATCTTCAACCGGTTGCTGTTTAGTACGGCACCAGAGGAGGAAACTTTCATCAGCCTTTCCCAGAAGGTTATTCCCCGATTTTTCGTGCAGTGAGGTCTCTTCTATTTCAAAAGTACCTTCTTCATAGAAAACATTAACACCTATTCCCGCCGGATTATACTGATTCACATTGAAAAAATAATTGGGACTTAACAAGCCGTTTCGCAGGTTATCGAGCTCCGCATCGGTGAGAACACCTCTATCTTGATTTTCTTCCACCACGACGAAGCTTTTGCCGAGGAGCTCCACTTTAGCCGTATTAGCCAGGTGAACCTGTCTGGCTTCATCTTTATCGCTGAACAGTATTCCGATGGTGTCCGGTTCGACTCCCTTTTCGAAATAATTGGTGAGATTTTGCGCCCCAGCTCTTTGTCTTTCACTGGAGGTTATTGAACTGAAATCTTTGAAGCGGATAATCCAGTTGTCAAGTCTTGTTTTTCGGAGACTTTGTGGGATTAATATTTCCTGGACAGTATTATCTTCCGGATCGCGGTTGAAATATATGGTGATTTCGGGAGTCACCATTTCCGTGCATTTAATATCTATGGGGATGTTGTGCGCGAATTCGACTTTTCCATTTCTCATACTTATACTGAAGGATTCCGGCCCATCAATAGTCCAGAATGTATGCATCGTTCTTAACATTCCGACCAAGTGTTTTAAATCGCTGTCAACGGGCTTATCGTCGTAGCGTAATTTCAGATAATTTCTCCTCTCCGCAATTTCTATCTGTTTCTGAAGGCCTGCGTTAATATCGCTGGAGGTGATAGTATGGGTGTAGCCGATTACACCGGCGGGGGAATAGAACTGCATTATATCTCCTTTTTCTATCCCCCTCCTTTTTTCGAGATTGAACACCATAATATCTATCCTGCTGCCGCCAAGGATAGATGATATTTCAACCTGAGTGATCTCCCTGATTTTATCGCACACAGCCTTATTATTAATGGTGAAAATCAGAGGGTTCGTTTGATAGCGGGATCCTGAGATGGGTTTCCAATGCTGGGAAAAGCAGTTGTTGTAATTCAGATTAATCCCCAACAGCGACAGCAGGATAACCGTTATTAGATATTTAGATTTAGCGCTCATTTTTTACCCTGGTTTTTTAAACTTGATGTAAAACCGGTTCTTAATAGTTCTACGATTGGATAATCCTGTTCGATAATCGTGAATTCATAGCCATAATTTCCATCGACTTTTTTATACAAATAAATGCTGGGTTCTTCTAATGTCCATTTCCCGGCATACTTTCTTCCCTGCCCTTTTGAAATTCTGTCAATAGGGATATATACCAGACACTGTTTATGGACTTCGCCATTGATGGTGATTTCAGGGCATAGAATGAGTCTTTTGAATTGGATATTGCCATTCTCTTTAACGCCAATATCCAAATGCTCAATCCTTCCTCTACTTCGACTGAAATCCAAAGGGCCTCCTCTCGAGGAATCAACCAATGCCTGCTCATTCAAGAAAGTCGATGTGGTGACTTTAACTTCGATATCTTCCACATCACAAAAAATATCCAAATCTCTCAACATTTTCTTTGTCGCATTATCCTGTACGGGACTGTATTCATTAGATTCATCGAAGAATACCACGGGATTGTAGTCTATCCAACTGAATTTCTCTCCTTCGGGAATATAGTCCGAAAGCACAATGATGAGAATAACCATGATAAATCCGACGGATGCGAGAATTGAAAAGGCATCCATCATTATCAAAGCGAGTTCCTCATTGAGTGTATCCGTACGGGTTACAGCCATATTCAAATACTCCCAATTTATAATAAGGGGTTAGGGATTAGGGGTTAGGGGTTAGGCGCTTATTGCACCGACATCGACAAAAAATTGTCGATGTCGGTGCAATAAGCGCCTAACCCCTAACC
>JABMRZ010000376.1 GCA_013202315.1 Candidatus Tariuqbacter arcticus
AAGGGCAGACACAGAGGTCTGCCCCTACAACATCAGATTTTCTATATTGAATCAAAATGTCATAGGCATTCCCACGCTTGAGCGTAGGAACGAGAAAGAACCCGTTTATTAAATTACAAATACTTTTGTCGTTTATTATAATAAAGGTTTATAATAAATGGAAATCGGTCTCAACCACTACCTGATACTGTCAACCCTGATCTTCGCCCTGGGCGTGATCGGGGTTCTGGTGCGGAAAAACGCCATCATCATCTTTATGTCCATTGAATTGATGCTGAATGCGGTCAACCTCGCCTTCGTTGCCATTTCACATTTCACCGGGAATATCGACGGTCAAGTCTTCGTCTTCTTCATTATGACGGTAGCGGCGGCGGAAGTGGCGGTTGGATTGGCTATTATCATCACCATCTTCCGCAACCGCCAATCCGTCAACATCGACGATATCAGCATCTTGAAATGGTAAACCCCCATTATTCATAATTCAGGTAACACTTTAGTACTTTGAAAATATATGGCTAATTGTGATAAATTTCTTGATGTCGGGGTTGAGACACCCCCGACTCCACGGTTGTACTACTACTCGTGTGTAGGCGGGATTGTCCTCAATCCCGCCATTTTCAAAAAGCTATAATGTTACGAAAAATTAAATTTTTAGAAAGAAACCTGTTGAAAACAAACCGTGCATCATAGGGGCATTCAATTGAACGCCCCTACCCGAATTTGGTTCGTCAAGAATAAATCGAGGACCATTATGAAAAACGCCACAATCCCATTCATATTGATAGTTTCACTACTGTCGCTTTCAGGTTTAACCACCAAAGCCCTTTCACAACATTTCCCCTACGGAAAATGCATCGACGCCGAAATCGACGCCGATTCGACTCACGAATACGATGTTCTGCATTACGATTTGCATATCGGACCCTATTTCGAGGAAGACGAAGTCTGGTGCACCGCTTCGATTGATTTCACTCCGATGACCGCCGATTTCGACACTCTATTGCTTCACGCCGAAGGCTTGGATATTTCCTATATTTACGATGACTACTACGATACGCTCGATTTCCAAATAGTCCCCGAAGGCTTGGAAATATACCTGAATGCACTCCTCCAACCCGCTGACACCATAACTATACACATCGAATACACTGCGCCGGTTATCCCGGGCTATTCATCGCCGGGCTTCCACAAGGCTTATGAATACTGTTTCACCTTCAACGAACCATACGGCGCCCGCAAATGGTTCCCCTGCTACGACCTGCCCTTCGATAAAGCGACCCTCGAATGCGAAATATGGGTTCCAAGCGGATATATCGCGGTATCCAACGGCGAACTCGTCGATGTAACCCCATCCGGCGAATACGATATTTACACCTGGCGGGAAGACGACCCCATCACCACCTATCTAATCTCCATCGCCGCCGGGCCATACCTGGAACTGACCGATTTCACCAGCGATTCCATACCCTTGCACTACTATGTCTACCCCGAAGATTCAGCCGCTGCGGTTTACGATTTCGCCAACACGCCCGATATGGTGGAGTTCTTTTCGGAAATATTCGGACCCTACCCTTTTCAGATGTACGGCATGGCGGAAGCACACCTCTTCAACGGCTGGGGAGCTATGGAACACCAATCAGTCACCACCTATGGTTTAAATCTGATAAACGGCACCCGTCAATATGAATACATCGTTTCCCACGAACTGGCGCATATGTGGTGGGGAGACTGCCTGTCCCCGCTGACTTTCGCTGAAATATGGCTGAACGAAGGCTTCGCCACTTATTCCGAAGCGCTTTACATCGAAGCCCGCTATGACACCCTGCGCGAACATATGGAAAACAAAGCCTACAGCTATTTCTGGGAAGATCAGAATCAACTGCGCTATCCGATATACGACCCACCGCCCGGATTTCTCTTCGGCAGTGCGGTCTACTGCAAAGGCGGCTGGGTTCTGCATATGTTGAGGAATGTAATCGGCGACAGCGCCTTCTTCGCCGGACTGCAGAATTACCACGCTCAATACGCTTACGGAAATGTCACCACGCCCGAATTTCAAGCTGAAATGGAAGCGGTTTATGGCGATGATTTGGGATGGTTCTTCGATGAATGGGTGTATGAAGCCGGCTTCCCGGAATATGATTACAACTGGATGGCGGAATACTTCGGCGGGGATTACATCATAACCTTCAACCTGGAACAGGTTCAATCGAACGCCCCGGTCTTCACAATGCCGGTGGACCTTATGTTCAATTCCGCAGATGCGGAAACAGTCATCACCGTCTGGAACGACCAGCAGTATCAGCAGTTCCAGTTCACTGTGGAATTTCCGCCCGCCGGTTTCAGCTTCGACCCGGAGGCGAAGATACTGAAATGGGATATACCGCTGGGAATCGAGCCGGAAGGGGGCGCCGCAGCTGCAAGTTTCGCTTTGGGTCAGAATTATCCCAATCCTTTTAATCCTTCAACTACCATAAGATTTGATCTCCCATATCCTTCAAAGGTAAGACTTGAAATATACAACATTTTAGGGCAAAGAGTGGTTGTGTTGGTGGACGAAATTGAACCCGCGGGATACCGTTCGGTTGTATGGAACAGTCGTTCCGATAAAGGGGTAGAACTGGCAAGCGGTTTGTATATATACCGGCTGAAAGCTGAAGCTCTAAATGGGGAAGGAAAATTTGCATCTTTGAAGAAAATGATGTTAATTAAGTAGAAAAGCCGCAATTGCATCATGTAAGGGGGCGGCTTCTGTCGCCCCTTTTTGATAAAGGAGGTTAAGATGAAGAAGGCAATCATTTTTTTAATTATTCTCCCAAATATAGTATTTGCCTGGGATTTCACCAAAGAGAGAGCTTCTATACCAGTAGAATTCGATAGTGTTCCATGCCAGGTTCCCTGGACGACTGGGTATAACTACATTAATCCTACTTTCTGTGATTTGGATGCTGATGGGGATTTTTATTTAATTATGGGTTCTGACTGGAATAGAATCACTTATGTTAAAAATTCTGGTGATATAAATAATGCCCAATTTTATTTTATGACAGACTCTTTGGTTAATAT
>JABMRZ010000377.1 GCA_013202315.1 Candidatus Tariuqbacter arcticus
CAATTTTATTAACTAATGTTGAGCGGCAGAATTAATCCAGATAAGCAAAACCGTCCATTGTTGGGGGCGCATGTGTCGATTGCTGGGGGAGTGGATAAAGCGCCCCGGCGGGGTAGAGACCTCACTTGCGACTGCATACAGATTTTCTCCAAGAATCAGAGTCAATGGCGCGCCAAGCCCTTGACGGAAGAGGCTATCCGGGGCTTCAAAGAGGGGTTGATGGAAAACGATATTGGCGGGGTGCTGATTCACAGTTCCTATCTGATTAATTTAGCCAGCCCGGATGAGAAGAAGCATAAAATGTCGATGGATGCGTTTTTAGATGAGATAGATAGGGCTGACCAGCTTGAAGTGAAACAATTTGTTTTCCATCCCGGTTCCCATATGGGTGAGGGGGAGGAAAAGGGCTTGATGAAAATCGCCGAAAGCCTGAATGTCATAATATCTTCACGCCCCGACAGCAGAGTGAAAATCCTGCTGGAAAACACCGCGGGGCAGGGAACGAATTTGGGGTATCGTTTCGAACATTTGGCGAAGATAATCGAATTGGTCGAGGATAAGGAGCGGATGGGGGTATGCTTCGACACTGCGCATGGGTTTGCCGCCGGATTGGAACTACGGACACTCGAAGGTTATGAAGAAGTATGGAAATCATTCGATAGTATTATCGGGCTTGAGCGATTGAAAGCCTTCCATTTGAACGATTCCAAGAAGGATTTGAACACAAGGGTGGACCGGCACGAACATATCGGTCAGGGGTTAATCGGTTTGGAGGCGTTCAGGATGTTGTTGAATGATGCTCGCTTTTCAGAGATGTGTATGTATTTGGAGACTCCGCAGGGGGAGGAGGAATATTTGGAGAATTTGCGGGTTTTAAGGTCGTTGTTCAAGAACTATGTAAATAAAAATTGACTTTGTGCAATTCACTGACTGCATTATTCGGTGATATTTTGTGTTCACCCCATCGCTATTAAAATTTATCTCTTATTACGATTAGGTTTAGGCGGCGGTGGTTTTGGTGGATCTGGTCTTTTACCTCTCGGAGGCGGATTATAACCTTCTCGTAGTGGGCGCTCTTTATCAACAGAATTCTTCTTTTTATTATTCATTTTATTAATCCTCCATTATTTGCTTTTATTTTTATTACGATTAGGTTTAGGCGGGGGCGGTTTTGGTGGATTTGGTCTTTTACCTTTCGGAGGCGGATTAATACCTAATGGAATAAAGCGCTCTCGAAGTGGAGGCTTCTTATCAATGGGGTTCTTCTTTTTGTTATTCATTTTGTTAATCCTCTTGTTTCATATGAAATTGGATATATTGTATTTCAGAACCCATAATTAGAATTCCAGGGTATGGAATTTCAACTGATAACTCTTCATCTTCATCCAACCACATCGCTTTAGAGATAAATAAAGCGGGGCCATCATTAAAATCATCAGAAAAATATTCTGGCCACCCATATATTATGCGCTCATCCTTAAGGATAACATACACATAACATCCTGTTATATCTTCATCTTGTTCTTTAATTATTCTCTTTCTTGAATATTTATCATGGAATATGTCTAGCCAAATAGAACTTCTTGCAGTTCGCCTGGTAATACCTACCCACCTAAAAAATCTCATATGCCAGTCTTTAGTCTTAAATAACCCAATTAATACACCCAAAACAATCGACGAAGTTAATAAAATTAACGAATCCGACCAGTTTGCATTTATAGTGTATTGAGTTAAACCCTCATCATTTTTAAAAATTGTCCCATATATTAAAGGTCTATTCAGTAAAGTAAAAATTGTGTAGTTAAGGAATGAATATAATAATGCTTTCGCAATTGTGATAACTCCAGGACTTTCTTTTTGGTGCGCAAGGCTTTTTTCAATTATTAAGGTAATAAATCCCGGAAGTAAAATCAAGAGTATGTACAAATTCTCAAATGATGGTGTAACAGTATTCATAGGAAAGTAAAATTATTATCTAATCGTTGAATTAGTATGATTTTCAGTAACAATTTCTGATAATTCAATAATAGGCGGGTTTAAAACCAGCCCTACATTGGTGATTCTTTTCAAGAATGATTGTAAATCTTTGAATAACTAACAACTTTAGACATTTTCTTTTCCCATAAGATACTCTGTTCTAAGGCAATTTTTTCAATTCTTTGAGCGATGAACAAGGAAATCAAGGTCTTGATAGAGTAATCATAAAAAGAAGCTTGGACTATACCTTTTTGGTATAAGTCAGTTAGTTCAAAAGCCAAGTTCCTTAATTCTTGATTTGAATATTGGGGAGTGGCAGGATTAAATTCCATCGTTATTTACCTGAAATCTATTTTAATTGCGGTTATCGTCTACTTATGGCATTAATAGACCAATAGCAAATTACACATATTATATGATAATGTCAATAAAAAATCTACATATTATTCAAACCCATACAGCCGTATCCGCTGGCGGAAGATGCAGTCGTTTTGAACGAAGGTGATCCCGGCGGCGGCGGAATACATTGACAATATCTATCATGAACGGAACGGCTTCCATATCGGGATAGCATTTTTCGCCCAGGATTTCCTCGCAGGCTGGATTTATAGTGATTATTATAGGGTCTGTTGCCCAAATCAATACAGCATATATAATAACAGTTATTTGGTGTCGGGTGCGGAGATCCGACACCACGATTAGAGTCGAATTTTTCTATATCGGCAACAGCGCCTAAAAAGAATTTCCGA
>JABMRZ010000378.1 GCA_013202315.1 Candidatus Tariuqbacter arcticus
ATTTATGAGTTAGGGGATTGTAATCCCCGTTCTGTCCTGAGTATTCTGCCGAGGAATCCATACCCGATTTTCATTCTAAGTTGTGCCGGGAACCGGCATGAAGGTTTATCTTAACTTTGAAAATAACTGGAATGCCGGTCCGTAGGCCTATTGTTTTCATTTTACAGCTATCAATTCTTTTCATTAGAATTTGGCGATTGGGAGGGTTCACTTTTCGATTCATTCGCCGATAGAATCTTGAAGCCCTGTTCGATAAATTGGTAACTTGCTTTATTTGAAGGGGTGCGATAAATTTTACTGAATTGACTGGATAACCGATAAAAAGTTTGAAATTCAAGAAATTATAGGAGAATCTATGCCATGCGGTAAAAAGCGCAAAAGGAGAAAGATAGCCACTCACAAGCGCAAGAAGCGACTGCGCAAGAACCGCCATAAAAAGAAATAATTCCTCCTCGCTGTCGATGTTTTATACAGCGGGGTTTCAGATGTAGTATTAGAATGGGAATTCTCATGCTGACCCATTTAGGTCGGATATTGATTGTCACCGGCGCTTTGCTGGCGCTGATGGGATTGGTGTGCTTGGCTGGCGATAAGATTCCCTTCATAGGGAAGCTCCCCGGCGATTTCACCATTAAAGGGAAGAATTACACTATCTTTTTCCCGCTGGCGACAATGGTGGTGTTGAGCGTGATAATCAGCGTAATCCTGAATTTATTCGGGAGGAAATGATGAAGATCTATCGCATCGGAGAATTGACCCGCCGGATAAAATCGCTGTTGGAAGAGGGGTTTCCGTCGATTTGGGTTGAAGGGGAGATATCCGAATATACCCGCCATCGAAGCGGACATCATTACTTCACTTTGAAGGACGCTGATTCCGTTTTACCCTGCGTGATGTGGCGGGGGCAGGCTAATTCCCTCGCTTTCACCCCTCAACCGGGGATGCAGGTGCAGGTTCACGGGCGGGTAACCGTCTATGAAAAGGGGGGGCGGTACCAGTTCGAAGCTTGGGAAATCCGTTTGTCCGGGGAAGGGGAATTGATGGCCGCTTTCGAGCGGCTGAAAGCGAAATTGGCGGCGGAAGGGCTGTTCGACAGCGAGCGTAAGAAGCCGATTCCCAAATTCCCCTGGCGGATTGGATTGGTAACTTCGGGGACGGGAGCGGCTATTCGGGATTTAGTTTCGGTTTCGCACAGGCGGAATCCGGCGGTGGAGTTAATCTTAGCTCCGGTCAGGGTGCAGGGTGAAGGCGCGGCGGAGGAAATCGCCCAAGCCATTGAGATGTTCAATCGATATAGCGATGTGGATTTGCTGATAGTGGGGCGGGGAGGGGGGTCGATGGAAGATTTGTGGTCCTTCAATGAAGAAGCGGTGGCGAGGGCGATATACCAATCCGATTTGCCGGTGATATCGGCGGTGGGGCATGAAGTCGATTATTCGATTGCGGATATGGCTGCGGATTTACGGGCGCCGACTCCGTCTGCAGCGGCGGAAATAGCTGTGCCGGACGCAGGTGAATTATTGCGCGGATTGGAAAATGCGCGCAGCCGTGCGAAAACCTCATTGACCAATCTACTGCTGAATTACAAGGAACGACTACAGTGGGCGCAGAGGTCGAGGGCGTTTCACCGCCCTCAGGAATTGTTCCGGGAAAATTCGCAAAGGCTGGACGAATACCGACGGAGGATGGAAACGGCTTCGGCGGGGTCGGTGGAAAGGCTGCGCAACCGAATTGTATCTTTGAATAGTTCGCTCAGGGCGCTGGATCCGATGGGGGTGCTGAAGCGGGGATATTCTGTCTGCCGGAAGCTGCCGGAGGAAGTTGTAATATCCGATTCAAGCTCACTTCACAGGGGTGATAATTTGTCAATAACTTTTGCCAAGGGTAGTGCGATTAGCAGGGTGGTGAAGGTGGAAGAGGGGAGGTTGTTGTTTTGATAGAGAAACGAGGACAGAGGACGGAGAACGGTAAACGGATAGTATAATAATTCGTGTGCATTCGTGTTAATTCGTGGTTAATCATCTGAAATGGATAAGGAGGGTAATAAAATGAGACGATTTTTTACCATATTCCTGATTGGGGGCTTGTTATTAGCCGGGACGGTTTGGGGGCAGGACAGTCTGAATGTGAGCAAGCTGGCAAGCATGTACAATTTTTTCGGCCAAACCACTAAAACTGTCCCTCAAGGCAACTATGCCTATATTACCGATTATTTTTCAAGTACATTTTACACAATGGATATTTCTGATCCAGCGACTCCTTTCATTACGGGAGAGTGCTATACATACGGCTATGGTAAAGATGTAGAATTAAGAGATAATTTGGCTTTTATTGCTGCAGGAACAGCAGGTCTTCAGGTCGTAGATATTTCGGACCCGATAAATCCTATATTGGCAGGTGGATGTGACACGGGTGTTTCTATTCGCAGGATTGTATTATACGGGGATTATATATATGCTGCCAGCAGCGATTCCGGCTTAAGAGTGTATGATATATCCAATCCAGTGGAACCGTTTGAAGTCAGTTCCTTTTTTGTAGAATATGGTGAATTAAAGAATGTGGAGATTAATAATGACTACCTTTATTTGTTAGGTGATCAATATGGCTTGACGGTAATGGATCTTACAGTGCCGGCATACCCAATTTTATGCGGCAGTTACAACAATCTGTCATGGTTGTCTCACAGCATGGCGTTTTATGAAGACTATGTATACATTGCCTCATATAGTCTCGGACTAAAAGTAATCGATGTAAGCGTGCCAAATAATCCAACTTTAGCGTATACATGGAATCTCGGCTCAGATGCATTTTCAGTATCAATTTTCGACACGCTCGCCTATGTGGGATTAGATGATGGAAGGTTGAAAGTTTTGGACATCAATGAAGGATTATATATCGAATTGGGGAGTATAAATTTAGTCACGCATACTTCGAATATTTGTGTTGTGAACGAAATAGCGTATACTTCGTTATATTCAAGTGGACTGGCAATTCTGGATGTTTCCGACCCGGCAGCGATATCTTACATAAGTACCTATGATGATAATAATCAAATTAAGTGTGTTGACACAGCGGGCAATTTAGCCTGCTGGGGGGATTATATTGGAGAACTACGGACAGTGGACATAAGTGATCCTGTGAATCCGGTTGAATTAGGCGCCTTCTCCTTTCCCAATAGCGTTTTAGATGTAGTGGTCGCGGGGAACTATGCGCATGTCGCCTGCGGCTATGATGGTTACTGGATAATAGATATATCTGACCCAACAAATCCTTATAATGCAGGGTATATAGATTTGCCGGGCTCTACGAGAACAATGGTTGTAACTGATGGTCATGCCTTTATTAGTACTAGTCAAGGGTTATATTCAGTGAACATTGAGAATATTAACCAGCCAATTTTGGAGGATTCGGTATCAGTTCCTCAATCTGAAGGAATTCAAATGAGAGCTCGCTATTTATATACAATAAGTTATGCTGGGTTGCATGTTGTTGATATTACGGATCCTTCCAATATGGTCAATATAGGCAATTGTTATTCATATCATGATAAAGAAGGGTTGGCACTGTGTGAAAACTATGCTTTCATAACTGGTCAATATTTTGAGGTCATAGACATATCTAATCCTGAGGATCCGCAACTTGCCTACACTTACGAATTCAACTGTTGGGGCTATGATTTAAAAATAGTGGGGAATTACTTAATTAATGCGACAGGTTATGATGGTATCTGTATATACGAGATTACACATCCAGATAATATCGATACAGTAGGGTATTATGTAACTCCGGGAAAGGCTCTGAATTTAGCGATATCCGAGAATTTGATCCTTTTAGCTGCCAAATATAACCTCGGAATATATGACTGGTCAGGGATTACCGAAGTTGAAGGAAAAGAAGCTAGTCCCTCGAGCTGTCTTAATATAATGCCGATTTACCCCAACCCCTTCAATTCCACTTCCACCATCACCTACTATATTGCCAAGGCGGGGAATGTGCAACTGGCGGTGTATGATGTGCTGGGGAGGGAGGTGCAGTCACTCGTCAATGGTCACTCGTCACTTGGTGAACATGAAGTGGTATGGGATGCGGGAGGATGTGGGAGCGGGGTGTATTTTGTGAAGATGACAGTTGACGGTGGACAGTCGACGGTGAGGAAGATGGTGTTGGTTAAGTAGTTCATTAGGCTTGGGACTTTGGAAAATCCCTACCTAATTTTGTTGACAGGGTAAATATTGGACAGACTGAAGTCTATCTTCCTAAATAACACTTATCTGCCGGGATACGCTGTGCTTGAAACTCGGCGGGAACGCAATTGGAGCGCACCGATGAAATTATCGCTTCAAATAATCATTAATCAAGACGAGGAGGGGATTTATATCGTCTCCTGTCCGGCTTTGAAGGGCTGCCGCTCTTATGGGAGAACCCTGAAGGAAGCTCAAGATAACATTCAGGAAGCGATTCAGGCGCATATTGAATATATAATCAATAGTTCGATGGTGTAGTTCTTCCAGAATAGTTTTATGGTGGGTTAAGAACCCGCCCTACATAACTCGATATTTGATATTAGATATTTGATATTTGCTAACATTTTAATTCTATTAAATAATCTCAATTTTCGTCATTCTGGCAAGCGAAGCGCATCCAGAATCGGCAAATAAATAATCGTACCAGCCGATTCTGGATGCGCTTCGG
>JABMRZ010000379.1 GCA_013202315.1 Candidatus Tariuqbacter arcticus
ATGCGCCTGCGGCGCACAACGAAGGATATAGGCAGTTTATTAAACAATCATTTGATTTTATTCGTTTAATTCCGTAAGTTAAACGCAATATTTAATTTGATAAAATCAACCAAGCGTATTTGCCAGTAGGGGCGTTCAAACGAACGCCCTTTCAATCCTATATAAAACAAAAAGGAAAACTACTATGAAAGACCCCCGAGTCAAGGAATTCGCTGAAGTTTTAGTCAACCATTCCACCAAAGTCAAACCCGGTAATAAAGTGTTAATTGAAGTATTTGACACCCCTCACGAAGTCACCTTAGCCATAGTCGAAGAAGTGTTCGCCGCCGGCGGCATCCCCCTGATTGAAATGAAGAGCAACCGCGTCCAGCGCGCCCTGTATATGAGCGGCGATGACGATTTCTTCAAATTGGCGGCGGATTGCGAACTCTACCGGATGAAACAGATGGACTGCTATATCGCCGTCCGCGGCATCTGGAACGACAAAGAATTCGTGGACATACCCGGCGGACAGATGAGTAAATTTGAAAAATTATGGCTGAAGCCGGTTCATTTCGATGAACGGGTCGCCAACACCCGCTGGGTGGTAACCAGATTCCCCTCACCTTCTTACGCTCAGAAAGCCAAGATGTCCTTTGAAGCGTTCGAAAACTTCTTCTTCCGCGCCTGCACCGGAGTCGATTGGGAAAAGATGTCTAATGCAATGGATAAAATGGTCGCCTTGATGCAGAAGACCGACAAAGTTCGCCTGGTCGCCAAAGGCACAGATTTGACTTTTTCCATCAAAGGGATAAAGCCGGTTAAATGCGCCGGTCAATACAATGTCCCCGATGGTGAAATCTTCACCGCCCCGGTACGGGAATCCGTCAACGGCGTCATTCACTACAACACCCCTTCGTCATATCGCGGATTCACCTTCGAGAATATCGAACTCACCTTCAAGGACGGTAAGATTGTCAACGCCGCCGCCAACGATACCGAACGGATTAACGAAATCTTCGACACCGACGAAGGCGCCCGTTATGTGGGCGAATTCGCCCTCGGAGTCAACCCCTATGTCGACCAGCCGATGGATGAAGTCCTCTTCGATGAAAAAATCTCCGGTTCCATCCACTTCACCCCCGGAAACGCCTATATCGAAGCGGACAACGGCAACAAGAGCTCCATCCATTGGGATCTGGTGCTGATTCAAACGGAAGAATACGGCGGCGGAGAAATATATTTCGACGATACGCTCATCAGGAAAGACGGCGTCTTCATAGTGGATGAATTGAAGGGCTTGAACCCGGAGAATCTGCGGGCTTAATAGAGTATATAATCGTTCAAAAAAAATAGCTAATGTAGGGGCGGGTTTTAAACCCGCCCGCATTCATTTATATGAAATCAATTATAGAAAATGGTGCAAATAGAAAAATGAAATAGATAGGAGTATAGCGAAATGTCTACCTTGGAATATATCTTTGACGCAAACGGAGTGAAAAAGGCGGTAATAGTCCCCTATGATTTGTTCAAAGAGCTCCTCGAATGCGCTCAAGATGCGATTGATATTTCCTTAATCGAGGAAGTTAAAAATGAACCCTTATTCGACTGGGAGGAAGTCAAGAAAGACTTGAAGCGGGATAAATTCATAACCACATTATGATAAGAAAGTGTTTATGAAGCCTAAGCTCACGCAAGGAAAGCTCAAAATTAAAACTGTATATCATTGTATATATTATATGTTATGTAAATATCATACATTATTAGGAGACCGAAGATGAAGAAATATACTTTCATTTCCATTATACTTCTCCTTATGCTCGTTCCCCCCCTCATCGCCATAGAAATAGACTGGGAATATGAATCCTTCTCCGCCACTATCGAAATAACCCCAAACCCCCGCGACACCCGCGAAGAAATCCGCCAAATCGCCTTCCTGCAAGCCAAATTTAAAGCCGCCGATGAAATCCTCGCCTTCCTGATAAGCGAATATGGTCTGGACGAATACCTCCCTTCCGCCGATAAACAACAAGAATTCGCCTTAAACAGCATTAGATTCTGGGAAGTATCCGAGGAATGGCTGGAAAGTGAAAACCCAACCCTGCGTCTCACTTACGAAGCGAAAACCGTCCTAAATTTTATATATAAGGGCTTGGAAAACGCGGCGGATAATCCTTCATTTGACCGATCACTCTCCGAAATCTATACCCTTAACGAACGGCTGTTGAACGATATGCTGCATCTTCGAGATGAACTCGCCGCCGCCGATTACGATGAAGTCAAGAGCATCCGCGGCCGGCGTAACCTCATCGGAAAACAATTCACCGCCCTCGAATGGTATGAAAAAACGCGGAATTTCTTCCACCTGAACAAACCGCGCGATAACGACAAGCGGATTGAATGCCTCACTAATGCGATAGAACTCCAGCCGGAATGGGCGTTCCTGTATTCCGTCCGCGCTGATGCGTATCAAAATAAACAGGATAATCCCGAATTGGACCGGGCGCTGGTGGATATCTCCAAAGCCATCGAACTTGAACCGGACGACATATCTTATTACAGCGCCAGAGGCTACACATATCAGCGGATGAGAATTTATGACAAGTCTCTCCGCGACTTCGACCGGGTTGTCGAAGCCCGGCCGGAATACGCCCAGGGCTACCGTTCAAGGGCTTCCACCTATAAGCAAATGAATAAGAACAAGAAAGCGCTCAAGGATTTGGCGCGAGCCATCGAGCTGGAACCCGACAATGTTTTCAATTACACTTCCCGCGCTTATGTTTATTTTAATCTGGGAAAATTCGATGAGGCGCTTGAGGATTTCAGCCGCGCCATCGAAATCGAACCCGAATCCGAATACGGCTACGCCGGGCGCGCCAATGTTCATATGAGGATGGAAGAATACCAAAAAGCGGTTGACGACTGTACCAAAGCCATCGAAATCTCACCCGATAAAGACTATTACTACACCTTCCGGGGAAACGCTTATCTCCTGATGGGCGATGAAGAAAACGCGCGCAAAGATTTGAAAAAGGCGGCGGAAATGGGGAATAAACAGGCGAAGGATTTACTGCGCCTGCTGCCCTGATTCCAATCGGAATAAACACCACAGACTGTCTTTCCGAGAATAATGGCAGCGCCCCAAAATGTGCGCTGTCGACTCTCCGCAGTCGACAGTCCGCCAGCCGGCGGATGCTCTTTGTTTCTATCGCAGTCTGTCCGAGAACTCCTCCATAGGGATGTCATTCCGGCTTGTCCGGAATCGGTATGTACATATGATACAATAGGTTAAAACACATGCTAATCATTGTGTTTCCGAGAATATATCATTCACAGACACACTGTCTGTGGTGAATAATCGAAAATGAATACCAACCGATATTATCCCCACCATAACTTGATTTTATCCCTATTATATTTTAAATTTAAGATTTATGTAAATCAATTGGGAAAAATACACGGAGTATTAATTGCCCAGCCAGCCTAATCCCCCCGACTCCTCCTCTGAAATAAATGACGCCCCCAAAGGCTTATCCCCCGGCGCATACGAAGGCGTCAGCGGCGAAGACTACCAGCCCTACACCCCGCCATTGCAGTCCCCGGCGGAATTCACCATCCGGGCGATTATCATCGGCAGCATCCTGGGGATACTCTTCGCCGCCGCCAACGCCGCCGTTGGCTTGAGGGTAGGCTTGACCATCAGCGCTTCCATCCCCATCGCGGTGATGGCGGTAGCCATCTTCGGCGTAATGAAGCATATTGGCGCCCGCAAGGGAACTATCCTGGAAAACAATATGGTGCAGACCATCGGTTCTTCGGGCGAATCCCTCGCCGCCGGAGTCATCTTCACCATCCCGGCATTCTTCCTCACTTCCTTCCTCGCCCCCGGCGAATATTCGATAACCGTGTTCCAAATCTTCATCACCGCCTTGATCGGAGGGCTGTTGGGGGTGCTGTTTATGATACCTCTGCGCCGCTACCTCATCAAGAAGGAACACGGAAAACTGCCCTACCCCGAAGGAACCGCCTGCGCCGAAGTCTTGGTGGCGGGCGACACCGGCGGTTCGCAAGCGAAACAGGTATTTTTAGGCCTGAGTGTCGGCGCAATTTATACGGTTCTACTTAGAGGGCTTAGATTATGGAAGGGCGAAGCGGATTATTTAATCCCCGGCTACAAAAACGCGCAAGTCAGCCTCGATGTCACCCCGGCGCTTCTGGGAGTGGGTTATATCCTTGGCTACCGCATCAGCGCTATTATGGTCGGCGGAGCGATGATTTCCTGGCTGGGATTGATACCGGTAATATCCATCATCGGCGAACATTTGACCATCCCCATTTTCCCCGCTACAGACCTCATCAAGGATATGTCCCCCGATGACATCTGGGACAACTACATCCGCTATGTGGGCGCGGGCGCGGTCGCCTTCGGCGGAATTATCACCCTGATTCGCGCCATCCCCACCATCATCGAATCTTTCAAATTGGGCGCCCGCGAAATCACCAAATCGGTTTCCAGCAAATTGGAGGCGAGAAAGCGCACCGACCGCGACCTCCCACTCGCCAAAGTTATGATTGCGGCGTTGATCCTCGCTGTGCTCATAGCCTTCGTACCGCAAATACCGGTCGGCATCATCGGAGGCTTGCTCATCGTCATCTTCGCCTTCTTCTTCACCACCGTATCCTCCCGCATCGTGGGCTTGATAGGGAGTTCCTCCAACCCTATATCCGGGATGACCATCGCCACCCTCCTGGGGACCAGCCTGGTATTTGTGCTGATGGGCTGGACTGGAACAGTGGCTAAGGTCGCCGCAATTTCCGTGGGAGCGGTTGTCTGTATGGCAGCCGCTATCGCCGGCGACACTTCGCAGGACTTGAAAACCGGTTTCCTGGTGGGCGCCACCCCTTACCGCCAGCAAATCGGCGAAATGATAGGAGTCATCACCTCCTCGCTTTTCATCGGCTTCACCATCATCCTCCTGCACAAGACCTATGTTATCGGTTCAGCCGCGCTGCCCGCCCCGCAGGCGACCATTATGTCATTTGTGGTGGACGGCATCATCGGCGGTGATTTGCCCTGGGGGCTGATTTTCATCGGAGTGGCTTTTGGGATTACTATGGAAATCCTCGGTTTGCCTTCATTGCCGCTGGCGGTGGGGATTTATCTCCCCCTGGCGACTATGGCGACGGTCTTCGTCGGCGGATGCGCCCGCGCCATCGTGGAACGCAAATCCAAGACTGAAGAGTCCAGAAAGGAAAACCGCGAACGAGGCATCCTCTTCGCCTCCGGACTGGTCGGCGGAGAAGGAATTATCACCGTCGTCATCGCCCTGATTCTGCTCGCCATTAAGAAAAAATCCGATGAAATCGGCTTCGGCTTCGAGTATATGGGCGAATGGGCGAATTTAGTGGCGATTGTGGTGTTCGGCATATTAGTCTATGCGCTGTATAGACTGTCATTTACGAAAAAAAGCCCTTAACCTAACCCGGACGAGACGGAACCAAATTCGAAACAAATTCAAAATTCAAAACTAAAAACTCAAAACAAATGCGAATGATACTTGGCACTTCGAAAGTTAA
>JABMRZ010000380.1 GCA_013202315.1 Candidatus Tariuqbacter arcticus
AGCATAACTTCGAACCGACTCATGAAATCGCGCTCGAACCTGAAACTGTAACGCGGCGGGCTGAAAGTAAGGAACGCAGATCTGCGTTCCTTACTTTCAGTCATGGTATTTATCGGCTAATTTTTGTAGTCGAGTTCGGATTTCAGCTTGTTTCATTCGGATAGTTTCTTGGTTGCGTTTTTCATTGTTTGTAGGGAACGCAGATCTGCGTTCCTTACTTTCAGCCCGCCGCGTTACAGTTTCAGGATCGAGCGCGATTTCATGAGTCGGTTCGAAGTTATGCTCGAACGATTTTTGTGAGATAGTGAGATATTTACCATTTCCATTAGTCAATGTGATTGTATCAATTTCTTGTCCGGTGATTTCTTTGATGGATTTGATAATGGCGTTGGCGGTTTCTTTAAAATACATTGCGGATTCATTGGTGACTTCGTTTTCTTTGAGTGTTTGATTAATGGCATTTCGTAGTTTGGTGGATGAACAGACATAGACGGTAGATTCGTTGGTGTTCATTGCGAAGACGAACTGTTGTCTATCGGGCGATACGAATTCGGGTTGTATATTTTTCATTTTAGGATTTGATTTTAAAAAGTCAGTTTTTTATTTTTTACGAGATTGTGAAATAGGGTGCATACCGACTCTGTGTCCTTACATGAGTACTCTAAGGAATTTTGTCGGAGGTGGCACCGACATTTGTCCCCTCCTAACTTGCGATAAAATTGCAATGTGTGAGGGACATTTGTCGGTGCGGGTTTAGTTTTCGTATATATTGTAAGTTTCAATTTCATAGCTAGTAGGCTTGTATTAATTACCTGCACATTTGATTTTCCATCCGCAAGCGCGCTCAAAAGTGTGTTGTGCTTAAAAAGAAAAGTTGATTTTCGGCACGGTTGCGCATCCATGCGCATGACTTGACATGTGTTCAGTATGTTTTTGGGGTGACGTGGGTCACAATTTTTCAGAACAGTGACAAGCGTCCCTCTCAGCTTGCAATTTTTATGTAAGTTGAGGGGGGACATTTGTCCCGATTTCGTGTATAAAAAGCGCATCAGTGCTCCGATCGGGATATTTTTTTTACGCTGGGTGGTAAACGGGGACTTTTGTTTAAAAAGTTGCCTTTTCGAGATGTTGGAGTGATATCTGCACATTTTAATTTTTGAGTATAATCTGCCATTTTTCTGCACATTTTTTGTAGATTATTATGAAAGTTTCATCGTATTATTTTCGTACCTTTATTGAGGTAAAAAGCGATGAATTTGAGGTATTCATCATCGGTCATATTTCTTGGTTTTCCGGTCGCCATGGTGAATTTCATTCCACAATTATTGCAGACGAGCATTACCTGTTTCGCCCTGAAGGGTTTTTTCAGTGTTGTAATTTCGTTGCAAACCGGGCATGATGGGAATTCATATTTTTCTGCCCATTCTCTTGGTTCCCATCGTCGGCACTCTGTTCTTTGAAAGTCATGGTATTTATCTTTATAAGATATTATTGCTAAGTCAGGTGGTCGGTTGATCCATTTACCTTTGTAGAACTGTTTTTGTGGGTGTAATTTAAGAATGCAAGGTGATTTAGCCGCCTTGGGATTTTTCAGTTGATAATAGCAGGAATCACAGCATTTACCCGTGCCGGGTTTGAGTTTTTTCATGGTATACACGGTTTACCTCTTCTTAAGTTTACGATGAGTTGTTTTTTGTGTTCATCGACGGTGTTGATTGGTAGGATGCGTGATGCACTTTCTGTGTCAAATGTTTCACTGATATTGAATCCGGTATGGCAATGTTCGCATCGGATATAGGGTTCATCTCTATATTCTTCCGGATGATTGGTATTGCATACCGGGCAGTTGGGTAAGTGTGATTCATTAGTGAATTCGCTTCGGTATAGATTACAGACTTCCTGGAATTCAGTATCAAGGCAATTTTCCTTGATAAGTTCGTTTTCGATGGGTTTACCGCCGGGTGTTGTGCGTTCCAGTATAGGGTAAGCATCTTGCCACTCGCCGTTGATAAGCCGTCTTGAGGGTTTATGTAACGGTATACAAACGGGAATAGTGTTGGCTTTCCGTTCTTCCTTAAGTCGCGCTTGGCAGGGTTCGGGGATAATACGGTGTTGGCACGATTCGCACAGGATACCGTTGCCGGGTGTGGGTTGGATTGGGCAGCGTTTGAATTTATTCATGGTCGGTTCCTTTTATTTTAAACATATTGATAATTTTATCGTTCTGTGCGCCCAGGTCGGCGCAGGTTGTGCTTGAAACCTTTGGTGGATGGATTAGTCGCCTATTTAGGGTTGTGCGCCCTGTGGCGGTTTTTTTGGTGACGGAAGAAAGTGATTTTATTGAGTAACTGTTTCACGAATCAACTAAAAGGGTCATTGTCTTCCTTGAGTTCAAATCCAGTTGGGGTTTTTGTAAGACCGGAGATGTCGGCACATAATCTTTCCGCATATCGCTCGACAGTTCGTCTATTTACGCGGGCGGTATCAGCCAGTTTTTGGTAAGTGAAGTTAGTATAATGTTTATATCGAAGCTGGGTAATTGCCTGTGATAAGCGGTTGTAAGTGGTATCGGTGCCGGTTACTTTCGATTGTGAATTTAGTTTTAATCCAAGCATCGATTCATATTCGACTGTGCTGAGTTGTATGATTTTCGCCGCCAGCGGGAGCGGCGTTCGGGATAGTATGTGTATTTTTTTATCCGGGTAAAGCAATGGTCGAATTCGGTGAATCATCTAGATCATCTCCTCTTCGCGGTGCTGCGACAGGATCTGGTTCATGCGCTCGTCCTTAAATACCCTGGTCTTGCCCTGCAGGCGGGTTTCACCGTAGCGGCGATAGCTATGGGTAGTCACCCCGGAAACATAGTCTTCCCGCAATCGGCGGCATTGTTCCCGGATGTGAAGTTCCTCCAGGTTAGGCATGGCTGTTCCTACCAATACCACCTGGTCGCAGTGGGTGAAATCATTGGTGCCGCGCAGTCCCCAGTAATGACCGATTTCATATCCACCCCTTAGTCCAGCGGTTTTCAAAGCTTTTCGCAGCCTCTTCTCGATGAATTCCCTGGTCGAAATCACCAGGGTGCATTCACCCCGGTTGATTATCGCTTTCACGAAACGGATAATCTTATCACTGGTGGATTGGTTCTTTTTACTCTGGATGACCAATGACTGCTTGGGATATTCACCATCGATCAGTTGGACGATCGGATTCTGCATCCTGATTCTGCGAACTACATGGATAAGCTCACGGTCGATCAGGCGCTGATAGAAGAAAATGTTCGCAGATGCATCCAGGAAAATCACCGGGGTATCATCGGCTAAGGTGAATTTCTTGGAATCAATCAGCGCCAGCACAAATTTCCCGGCTTGCTTTTTCACCAGCATTCGGGAGTTATATTCCAGTCCGAAGAGGAGTTTTTCCTGCTTGATTATTTTGAATAATAGTGGCAGCCAGTTTTTAGGCAGGTCTTCCGGTGCCGCCATTTCGATAAATCCTTCCCACTTTAACCAGAATTGTGATTGGTCGATTTGATTAATTCGATGGAATATTCCTTTTTCGTAAGGTTTCAACGGTTCTTGGTCTTCAAGGTCAAGCTGTTCAGATGATGCACTGTTGAATTGACAGAATCGGTTATCCCATTTTTGAATAAGTTCATGCCCTTCGGTTAATTGTTCGCATTCTTTAATTGTGCGCCGGAGTGTACTAAGTAGGGGTAGAATCAGTCCATACTTGGCGAATTTCTTTTCGGTGAGAAAATCTGAAAGGTCGGCGATATCATTGCAGGTTACGATTGTCTCCACATCGAATACACCGAAAGGATTCTCGTCAACCACGATAACATCGGCATTAATTTGGTTCTCTTGGATTTTTCTGGTGGCGAGGTGTTGGTGCGGCGCGAAGAATGACCCGGTATGTTTCCATTGCTTGAAATATCGGCAGTTGTTGATTCCGATATGGCATTCCAGACAGACTTTCTGCGTTTCCAACTCGGGCCATCCTTTATCCCGCATTATGCGGAGTAGTTTTCTATTATCATCAGATTCGCATAGTCCGAATTGTTCCTCCGGGATTTTGCGAGAATGAGAATTATTGTTGCTTTCACCGATTTTGGGTAATATCTGTTTGAGATTGGGAATGAACTTGGCAACTTCTTCATACATATCATGCCGCTGTCCCGCCCAAAAGACGCGCCGGTGATACTTTTTGAGGTCATCAGGTAAGTTAATAAGCGTCATTGCCATAGTGACGGTCTTACCCACGCCGGGGTCGGTCTGAATAAGCAGAGCCTTTTCCGGTGTTTCCCTTAAGTATCGATGAAGCCTTTCGGCTAATTCTTTTCTGATTTCTTCGACAGTGCCGGATTCGAAATCCGGTCTTAAATCGCCTAATATGGGTTGAATTTTCGCTCGGTTTCCCGCATCGAAGCCCAACATCACGCCAAGTGGCGTTCGGTATCTGCCGACCGCGTTACAAGCTTCAGATAATGGGCAGATACCTTTTTCTTGGGCGTTTTCACAAAGATAAGGCTTATAGTTTCTTACTCGGTGTCTTTATTTAAAGGATTTTTTTCATTGTAGACAGGACAAATCTTTTATTTTCTATTGTAAAAACTTGATTTCTAAAAATTCTTTATTAATTTTATTATAAATGCTTATGATTATTTTAAATATCTATAATTATTTAAGAAGGAGGAAACACAAATGAGGAGAATTCATTACATTTTAGTAACTCTTTTAATTTGCTTAAGCCTATATGAAGTATCTTCTGCTCAACTTTCCGGTCCCTTGAGCGGAACTATAGGGCCTGGAACATACACGGTGATTGGAGATATTTTGGTGCAGAATGGTGATTCACTTACGATAGAGCCTGGAACTATTTTCCTTTTCGAAGGCAATTATGAATTTGATATAAACGGTTACTTGTTCGCCGTTGGTATTGAAACAGACAGCATAAAGTTCATGCCAAGTGATTCAGATTCTACTTGGGGAGGTATCGACTTCAATGATTCAGCACATGATTCCAGCAAATTGGATTACTGTTTCATAAGTAGCGGGTCAGCATTAGGAATGGATCCCATTTTCGGCGGAGGTATATATATTAGTGCGACCAATCCAACTATTTCAAATTGTACTATAGCCGGGAATTCTGCATATATTGGTGGTGGAATTTTTTGTGGATCCTGTAGTCCAACTATTTCAAATTGTTCTATAACCGAGAATTCAGCTGTTGCTGAAGGAGGTGGTATTGATTGTTGGAGTTCTAGCCCCACTATTTTAAACTGTATTATCAGCGGGAATTCAGCTGGTTCATTAGGTAGTGGGATAACATGTTATTCATTTTCTGACCCTCTTATAAGCAATTGCAACATTAGCGGGAATTCAGGTTCTGGAATTGGTCTATGGAGATCATCTCCTAGTATAATAAATACCCATGTAGAAAATAATACAGGATTTGGTATCGATTGTAATTTTGCATCCATCCCGATAATTTCATACAGTACAATTATGAATAATTCAAACAGTGGTATTGTATGTGATGATGGATCAAATCCTTTAATTGAATTTTGTACAATTAGTGCTAACAATTCCAATAACGATGGCGGTGGTATTGATTGTTGGGATTCTGACCCTATTATTTTAAACTGTATTATTAGCGGGAATTCGGCTGATGATGCTGGTGGTGGGATTTACTCAGCCTACTCCAGTCCAACCATTGTGAATACAATCATAGAAGGTAACACCGGCAACGGCGGTGTTTATTTTTATTATTCCCCTTATGCCTCCGTAACATACAGCGATTTTTACAATAACGAAAACGGCAATTTCACTGGCAATCCTACCGCAAATTTAGGTCAAATCGTATCCCAAAACGCCAACGGCGATTCCTGCGATGTGTTTTTCAATATATTCTTTGACCCTCTTTTTTACTTGACATCAGGTGATTCTGCTTATTTCCTGACAGTGAATTCCCCCTGCATTGATGCGGGCGACCCAACTTCTCCTTTTGATCCGGATAGCACAATTTCCGATATTGGAGTTTTCTACTATGATCAGAGCGGGACGCCCGTTTCGAGACAAGATATCTCTTTTAAACCCGGCGAGTTTACATTGTATGTTCCATATCCTAACCCGTTCAACCCGGTAACGAACCTTAATTTTTCCCTGCCGAATAATAGCTATGTTTCACTGATAGTCTATGACATTCAGGGCAGAGAAATAACACGCTTGATTGACGGTTTCCAACCCGCCGGGATATATCAAAGAACATTTGACGCCTCTGGATTAGCAAGCGGTATATACTTCGCATATCTGAAAGCTGAAGGCTTCAGCCAGACGCGGAAGTTATTATTGATAAAATAGTCTCAGGTCTCGAGTCTCAAGTCTCATGATTTAAGCCCCGCCTTTGCGGGGCTTATTTTATTGTGGCAGGCTCACCGGCATTATTAAGAGCCATGGGAAATCTTCCGGTTTAGCGGTGGCGATTTGGTAACTTCCATTCCCGGCTTTAATCGATATTCGGGTGTTATCCGGTCGAGTTTCAATATGAACTTCATCATGCGAAAGCACTTTCATGATTTCAAACATTTTGATTGCGGGGACGAGAGTACGGTGCTTTTCGCCGGTCTGAAATAAACTCCCCATGCCAACTCCGGCAACCGTGGTGAGTGATACTTCGAGGTCGGTGGAGGTGATTTTCAGCTTGCCTTCATCTTCCATTTCCCACAGTAAGCTTTGCAGAAGCGGTAAAGACGTCCGCTTGGGAATTATCTGGAGATGTGGGGTTAAGGCATTAACGAAATCTCTTGACGATACGATTAAATGCATTTATTTATCCTTTCTCTTTATGTGTTGAAAACCTTCTGATTTCATATTGTCCTGCTGGTAGATCGTTCAACGGTATCTTGCGATAGGATGACTTCCATTGACCATTATTGGTGCTGTTGAACCTTTCGGGATATTTGTTTTTATTCGCTTCCCACCATTCCTTGAATTCGTCATCGTTCTGCAGCCAGACCATTTCACCGTTTTCAATATTGATGAAGACGAAAAAATCGGCTTCGGAAGTATAGACCCAACCAGATCGTTTACCCACGACACTTTGTTCCTCGATCACGATTATCCCATCGCCGCGATAACTTGCCTTGACATCGACGGTGAAAGGTTCATAACCGAATACCACAAAATCGATATCCTTCCGGCGATATTCCGGATCTGAACGCACATCCTCCCAGTCCCATTCCCAATAATCCTGTTGAAGCCAATTTAGGAAAAGTTCTTCACCAATTTTGCCTTTGGATAGGGACTTTTCCCAGGTAGTCCGATGATTTATCATATTCCCATCCGCCGTTTGGTGATTTTGAAATATTTGTCGACCAGTTCAACACCATAATAATTCCAGCCCAGTTTTTGCGCAGCTATTGGAACCGCTCCGACTCCCATAAAAGGATCGCAGACGGTATCATTGGAACTGCCGGAATTCTTGAGGATGTATTCCATCAGTTCCACCGGTTTTTCAGCGGGATGGAAGTCGGAATGCGCAAGCCGGGGAATGCCGCGAATGACATTATCCAGCCGATTGTTGACTCTACGATTGCCGATTTTGTGAAAGACGATCATTTCATAGCTTTCACCCCAGATGTCAAGGTCACCGCTGCCCTTGTTTAGTTTATCCCAAATCAAAACAGTAGCGACAGCGCCGAAATGCTTTGAAGTAATTTGCACAGTCTGAAACAAAGTCTTTATGCTACAAAAGATGTAAATGAAGGCATTGTCCTTAAGCTTGGGTTTTATGCCGCCACACATTTTATCGAGCAGAGCAAAGGCTTCTTCGGGGGTGTCATTTACGATGGGCACGGTAACCTCATTGTTAACTACTCGGCGATTGGAGACGAAGCTCTGACCATAAGGCGGATCGGTCAAAACAATATCAATAGATTTATCCGAATATGTAGGAATGATACTGAGACAATCCCCGCAATCGAGGCGATTCTGCGCTTTCCTGTTTAGAGCGTCGATTCGCTGGCGAAGATAATCCTCGCTGTAGATGCCCTTGTAAATGTCGGCGCTGATTTCGGATATTATCTGTTCACGATTTTGAACCGCCGGATTGAGACATTCTTCCAGGATTTGGGTTAAGCGCTCATATTCGCGTAGTTTCTTACATTCCTGAATGAGCCGCCCGCCGCGTAGCTTGCCTTTCTCTTCCAAAATGCGCTTGACGATGAAAATCTGGTTGGCAGGCGAAAGCGGAAGGATGCTTTGAAACCACCCTAATTGCCAATCTACAGTTTGAAAAGTTTCAAAATCTTCTTGAAACGACTTTGAATCATTCTCTTGCAATTTTTTGTATTTTGTTTCAAAGCTGTTTTTTATTAGGTTAAGCGCTTCTTCCGGCAATCCCATTATCCCTCTCAGGCGGGATACTTCGGAAAGGTCGATATCCAGCAATTCGGCGATTTCGCTCAAGGTCTTGCCCTGCTTCGAAAGCTTAGTCACATTTTCAGCGTCATCCAGGAAGGTCATAGGCAGCGCCGTCTCGCTGGCTCGATTCTCCTCATAAGCCCTTTTCATCAATTGGTCATCATCCGCAGGTTCTTGGATAATCACCGACACCTCCTTGATTCCCAGCTTCCTGATGGCTGCCAATCGATGATTGCCGTTGAACAGCTTGAACCCCTCCCCGGCGGGAATCACCGACAACGGGAAGGCTGCTTTATAGCTATTAGTTTTTATGCTCTTGATCAATTCCTCCACAAAGTGGGTATTGATTTCCCGCGTCCGGATACAGCTGGATATTTGTTCGACTTTGATTGTTTCCTGTTTCATTTTTATCCTTTCAGTTTGATTAATTCCAGGGTTTCTCCCGATAATACTTCCCATCCAATCCATATCCGACCACCAGTTTAGACGCCACCAGCTGCGCCACATCCGGCTGGAACAGAATAGTCTTGGGATTGCTGATGTGCACCCATTCACGATTTCCTTTTCGTTCCCATAGAACTTGTCCGAATAGTAACTGTTATAATTCACTTCCTTTCTTGACTTTTATCTCATATATTCCTATCTTACAGCAAAATTGAAAGGACATTATGACAGAAACCGAAATAAAGTTCATCGAACCTACTCCTCCGGAAGAAGAAATCGAAATTCCCGAACAGCGGGAATTTGACGAAACCCCGGCGAGGTTCGGTGCTGTACCTGTCGACAAATTGCCCTTAGGATGGGAACAGGAAACCCGTAAGCGGGAAACCAAGATTACCAAATTTCAGCACCTGTATCCCCGCATTACTCTCCCCTTTCAAGAAGTCAAGCGGGTGGAATTTGGGCACAATGCGGAATTCCTGCGGCAAAATCATAACGACCCCAAGCTTAAAGCTCTTTTCCCCAGCGGCTCCAACCGCCTCTTCTTCGGTGATAACCTCCATATAATGCGCCAGCTCCCTTCCGAAAGCATCGACCTCATCTATATAGACCCGCCATTCTTTTCCGGCCGTAATTACAATGTCATTTTCGGCGACAAAAACGAAGTCCGCAGTTTCACCGATATTTGGGAAGGCGGGATGCCCGGTTATCTCATCTGGCTCAACGCCCGCCTGGTGGAAATGAAACGATTACTCAAAGATACCGGCAGTATCTATGTCCATCTCGACTGGCATGCTTCCCATTATGTCAAAGTGGAAATGGATAAAATCTTTGGGAATGATAACTTTCAAAATGAAATCATATATAATTATGGAAAATTTAGAGCATCAAAAGAAAGGTATAAAAGAGATTTTGAATCGCTTCTTTGGTACACTAAAGGAAATAAATGGCTCTTCAATCATGATGAAGTTCTTGATCCATATCAAGATGCAACAGATCGCAGATTTGATAAAGTTGATGAAAACGGAAACAGATATAAATACCTTAAAGGAAGAAAAATTTTTATGCAAGGAGGCGCAACCCCTTCAAGCATTTGGAGAATGAGCAATCTGCAGATAAATGCTAAAGAATGTATTGGCTATCCGACACAAAAAACTGAGGAACTACTAAGTAAAATAATAACTGCATCTTCTAATGTGGGCGGCATCGTCGCCGACTTTTTCTGCGGGGGAGGCACAACACCCGCTGTTGCTCAGCGTTTGAACCGCAGGTGGATTGCCGCGGATCAATCGCGTATTGCGGTGGCTATCACCGCCGACCGCATTTCCAAAGTAGTGGAGGAGAAAATCGGTAAAGTCTTTGCGGTACCTGATTTCACCATCGAACATTGGGGGATTTATGAGATACCGCTATTGGAAGAATTTGAAGATAAAAGATTTCGCGAGTTTGTAATACAGGCATACGGCGGCCGCACGGAAACTACATCACCGGATATTCACGGACTCCGCTATGGAGTTCCGCTTTATGTAGGTCTACCTTCAAGAAAATCCGGTATTACCAAAGATGATGTGGCGAAATTTGCCAAAGCCATCTTCGAGGAAAAACATGTGCATAACGGGACTATGCTGGCTTGGAATTTTTCCCCGGAAGCGCGCCGGGCGGTGGAGATTTTAGCGCTTCGTGAAAACCGCAGAATCGATTTTGTAAGGTTAAGCTTGGTGCGCTTGGAATCCGACGAGTTCCGGGAAAATGTGGTCTCCAAATCCAAAGAATACGGTGAGCTTTTAAGCTTTATCCAGCCGCCGCAGGTGCGGGTGAATATTAAGAGAATTGACAATCTTCGCTACGAATTCGATGTATCCGAAACGGTCAGTTTGAACCGCGAAGGTGTTATCGCCAATGTGCAGTGGGATTTCGATTACCGGGGAAGGTTCACCACCACTCAGGGATATTCTTTTATGCGGGATAAAAAGACCGGAATGCCAATTTTAACCGTGGAAAAAACTTTCACTAAGGCAGGGAAATATACTATAGCTTGTTCGGTTCAAGACAATCTGGGCGGGGAACGAACGGAAATTATACCGATGGAGGTTAGCTGATGTATTATTGGTTCTCACCGTACGAAATGGATTTCAGAGCTTGGTCTGATTCCAAGGAATTTCCGGGAACTAATCCACTGACCCGCGATTTCCTTCAACACCTCCTGCGCGAAGACGCTACGCGAAAATTATGGCGGCATCAGCGGGAAGCGGTTCTGAGAATTATATACTCGTACGAACTGCTGAATGAAAAGAGACTGTTATTGAATATTGTAACCGGCGGAGGTAAAACCGCTATCATCGCCGCGGTTATCGCCTGGCTTAAGTATAGTCATAATTTCGATAAATTCTTACTGCTTTGCCCCAATACCATTGTGCGCGACCGGTTGGAAGACGACCTTAAAGACGCAAATGTCTTCCGCTATTTCCAGTTCTTTCCGCCGGGCGCGGAGCATTATACCAACGACCTTGGTTTGCATATTATGGAGAGCGGTAAGGGACCTCAAGGAATGTTGGAAAACGGGATAATCTTAGGCAATATTCACCAGTTATATGAATCGAATATCAACGGGAAAAGAAATTTAGCGTATTTATTAAACTTCATTGAAGAATTAGCCGTTTTTAATGATGAAGCTCATAATACTCCTGCGCCGGAGTATGATAATGTGCTATTTAGATTGTCGCGGAAAGCGCGTATTAGGATAGACACTACCGCCACTCCCGACCGCGCCGACGGCAAGACTCCGGATTCAAGAATGCTGTATGAATATAACATTTCCGATGCTCAAGCCGAAGTTCCCCCGCTGATAAAAAGCATAGTAGTGTATCAACCTAAGATTCGTTCGGTTGAATTGTCCTATACTAATCCTGAAACCGGGGAGCGGCGGACGGTCGATGAGATGGATGAGGAATTTGAGAAAATTGAGAAGGGTTTAGCCACGACGCAATGGGTTACAGACCCCGACCCAATGCGAAAGCAAATTCAATTAGCATTAAACAGATTGAATGAACAGGCAGGCCGCGCTAAAGCTTTGGGCGGCGGGGAATACAAACCCTTGCTTTTTGTGGTGGCAATTTGTATTAAAGACGCTGAACAAGCTAAGAAAATGCTGGAAGAAGAGTTTAGGTTGAGGACTCTATTAGTTACGGAAAAATCGGATGAATCCGACCGCCGCGAAGCTCGAAATTTGCGGTCACCTAATAGTCCTTACGAAGCGGTAGTATCGGTGCTAATGCTGAGGGAAGGCTGGGATGTTCCGCGGGTTTCGGTGATTTTACTGTTAAGAAAATTTTCATCACCTGTATATGGACAGCAAGTAGTAGGGCGTGGATTAAGACTTAATATCCGAGACCGTGATATTCAGGAAATCTGCGCTATTGTTGACCATGAAAAATTGAAGCATCAATGGCTTTGGGAATTAGTTAATGCTAAAGTAAGAAAAGAAGTCGACCAGGGTTCCCTTTTCGGAGACGAGGATTTGCCTCCTAAGAGAAAACCGCAAATATTAGTAAATCCTGAAAAACTTATTAAGGTACCCCCGCCGCAAAAAGAGGAAAAACCCGATTTTCTTTCCGATTTGGAGGATATCGAGATTGAAACCGAAGATTTTCCTGAATGGCGGAAGACTCTTGGCGCCTTTACTTATGAAACCGATGTCGAGATTTCCAATGTCCGCATAGATGGAATAATAGCAAGACCATTAGATAGTTCCCGCTTTGTGGAACATTTGTCGTATTATAATAATATCGATGGTAAAAACGTACTAATTAAAGATATTAGTCAATTTGAATTAATAGAGGCTCTTGCAAAAGTATTGAATTAAT
>JABMRZ010000381.1 GCA_013202315.1 Candidatus Tariuqbacter arcticus
AAAACTATAGCGAGTTAAACTGTATTGTTTATGCCCTCTCCCGCCATAGAAATAAAAAACCTGCGTAAAACCTACGGTGAACACCTTGCCGTGAAGGATTTGAGCCTTACTATTAACCGCGGCGAAATGTTCTGTTTCGTGGGACCCGATGGCGCGGGAAAAACCACTCTAATGCGCATCCTCTGCGGAATCATCCCCCGCACTTCCGGCGAAATAAGAATCCTCGGCTATGATTTCGACCGTAAACTGGCTGAAATCAAGTCCAAAATCGGCTATCTCAGCCAGCGCTTCAGTCTTTACGGCGATTTAACCGTGGATGAAAACATCGAATTCTTCGCCGAAATCCACAATGTAAAGAACTATCAAGAACGCCGCGATGAACTGCTGGAATTCACCCGCTTCAAACCGTTTCGCCGCCGATTTGCCGAACGGCTTTCCGGTGGTATGAAGCAGAAACTCGCCCTCGCCTGTACCTTGATTCACACCCCCCAGCTTTTGATACTCGATGAACCGACTACCGGAGTGGACCCCGTATCCCGCCGGGATTTCTGGAAGATTCTTTCCACTCTTCTGAAATCCGAGATCACTATTGTATTGTCCACTCCCTACCTTGACGAAGCCGAAAGGTGCACTCGCGTCGCTATGATGAACGAAGGCGAAATCATTGCGCTGGACACCCCTCATAATATAAAATCTTCATTTCAAGGCAAAGTCATTGAAATCGTCCCTTCACATATCCGCCGGGCTTTCAAGGTCATCAAATCAATACCGAAGATTCATCAGGTTCAAGCCTTCGGCGACCGACTGAACATAATCGTTGATAATATGAGTGAGGATTATCCCCTTGTTCAGGCGGAGCTCGCACGAGCGGGAATTGAAATCAACCGTCTGCGGAAAATCCCCGCCTCCCTGGAAAACATCTTCATCTCTTTAGTGAATTCAAACTAACAAAGGATAAATATGAAACTGTGTAAAAGTATCACTTCGGCTATAATCATCTGTGCGCTCATCAACGCCGCCTGCTTCGCACAAGCGTTACTGAATCTCACCGTTGAAGAATGCGTCGAAATAGGCTTGAAAAACAGCCGTTCCCTCCATTCTTCCGCGATGAATGTGGATTTCACCGCCGCCAAGCTGAAAGAAGCCTGCGCCGCCCGCCTCCCCGCGCTGAAATTCGGCGGTTCATATACGCGCCTGAGCGAAGTCGACCCGTTCACAATTTCCGTGCCCTTGCCGCCCCCTTCGCCGAGCGAATTCACCATTTCACCATCTATTATGGATTCTTATAATCTGATGTTGACCTTACAGCAGCCGATTTTCACCGGCTTCGGTCTATCCAACGCCTCCAAAATTGCTGAATTCAACTCCAAAGCTTCGCAGTCTGATTTCAATCGAGATAAGGCGGAACTCATCTATTCCATCAAAACAGCCTATTGGAATCTGCATAAGGCGATTGAATACCGGGTGGTGGTAGCGGAAAATGTTAAAATGATGGAATCTCACCTGACTGATATCCAGAATTTCTATGACCAGGGAATGGTTACTAACGATGAGCTTTTAAAGGTTCAGGTTCAATTGTCCAATTCCCGCCTCCTTCTGCTTCAAGCCGAAGACGCAGTTCAGATGTCCAAACTTAATTTGAACAATATTATGGGCTTATCGCTTAGCTCGAAGATAAACCTCGCTTCCGAAATCGACCCCGATTTCAGTGATTACGACAAGTTTAAAAGCTTAGTTGAAAGGGCGATGGAAAACCGCCCGGAAATTGAAGCTATGGGGTATCGAGTGAAAGCGGGGGAAGCAGGCGTGAAGCTGGCGAAATCACCCTTCTATCCCCAGGTATTCCTCATCGGCAATTACTATTACGCTCGTCCCAATCCCCGCATCTTCCCCTCTGAGGATGAATTTGAGGATACCTGGGATGTGGGCGTCGGCGTATCATTCGACCTTTGGAATTGGAGAAAGACCTTCCATCAAAAAGACCAGGCGCAAGCCTCTTTATATCAAGTGCGCGACGCCCTGAAATTGCTCGAAGACGCCGTCGTTCTGGAAGTTACCCAAAATCACCTCGCTCTATCGCAGGCTAAAGAGCGAATCGCCGTCGCCCGCATCAATGTATCCCAAGCTGAAGAGAGCCACCGCATCACTTTGGAGAAATTCAGGAATGGAGTGGCGACCAACACCGCACTTCTTGACGCTGAAGTCGCTCTGCTGACTGCGAAGATAAATCTGACTAACGCCTTGATAGATTTTGAGTTGGCTCGCGCCAGTCTCGATAAATCCATCGGGTTATGATGTTTTCTTTTATCATTTTACATTCAAAACTTATCATTTTCCACTTTCAAGAGAAACCCTCACGCGCCTGCGGCACACAACTTAGAATGAAAATTGGGTATGGATTCCAGCTAAAAGCATGCGGGAATGACAGCCCCTAAC
>JABMRZ010000382.1 GCA_013202315.1 Candidatus Tariuqbacter arcticus
GCGCATTGTGGATTACTGGAGTAATCCGGTATTCACCCGCCCTTGCGGTTCCGGCAAGACCGGCGGCGTAGAAAGTTGAATGTTTCAATTGATGTAGATGGAAATAAGTTGTTTAAATAACGCCCAGATGGGCGTTTTTTTGGGACTTATTGCCAAATAATTGCTATAATATTTTCACAACCTGCGGGCGGCGCGAAGCGGCGATAATCAGTTTTGCCTATCACTTGAGCCGATTCAGCGGGAGTGTTAATCATTTATCAACGCTGGGTTGTTAGCAATACATATGGATTCCTGGAACAATCATCTTCACCGTCCGCCTTGCGGTTCCGGCAAGTACGGCGGCGCGGGTTTGTGATTGATATAAATTACCTGAAGCCAATAGAAACGAAGGGACAATGAATGGTTTTTGTCCTTGTGAAGTTAATAACGGAAAATTATCCAACCAGTTGGATAATTTAGGCGAAAATATAAGTCGCACAGATTTGCTTGGTTTCATTATTTTCGGCATTCCGGACAATCCTTGTCTAGCGATAAATGTGTTCTGCTTGAATGATAGTATTTCTCGATATACTCTTTTAATATTCGCTTCAGTTTAGGCTTCTTGACGCCTCTCTGATGAACCATTAGCTGATGTCGAAGGGCGAGGTTTTCTAATACAAGCTGTTTCCTTGAGAATAACGATTTCCAAAATGTTCCGAGGAATAATTTGATAAATTGTTTCATAGTATTATATTATCAAATAGCAGGAAATATTACAAATTTCAAGGCGGATGACATTTTGACTATGCACAATGCGTGGTGAAGCAAGCATAGCGGAGGTGCATAGGGGTGAAAAGACGGATTGCTCAGCTGTCCTCTTTTCCTCCTCAGCTGAAATATGTAAGGAAAATGATTCGTCGGAAAATCGGACAGCTGAGCATAAAAAGCTTGCAATAATTGAAGAAAAATGGTATTATTAAAAATGAAGATAGATCGAAGGATAAAATTTACTTAGAAGATTATTTTACACATAAAAAATCACCAAATCCTGTCCTAACGATGGGGTACACCTCAAACTAAATATTTTAGGAGCGCAACATGTACGCTAAGATTTATATATTATTTCTACTGATGTTCATATCTGGTTGCCTGGTTATGAACGTCGATGCTGCTGAAGATTATCCGTTAGAATTTGTTGGACAGACAGCACAAAGTGTTTTTCAGTCGGTCGCCTATAGTACAGATGGTAAATATGTAGCGTGCAGCTCGCCTGAAATGGTCTGTCTTTACGATGTTTCGACCGGGAGGTTAATAAGATCCTTTCAAGGTTTTGGTGTGTTTGGGGCTTCCAGTTTGTTTTTTCATCCAAAGAAGAAATTACTCATTGGTGCAGGACAAATAAATTCTTTTAGTAGTGCAGTTATTATTTGGGAATTAGAAACTGGAAATACTGTTAAAGTAATTAATTGTGAAACTATAATTGGAATATCTTTGAGCCCGGAGGGAGACTTAATTGCAATTGCTACCTCAAGAGCAGAAAAAGGAATTGTTATCTACGACTCAAATACTGGCAACAGGGTCAAAGAACTTCAAAGAGAACGTTTACTTAATGTTGAAGAAGAAATTCAAGAGGGATCTGCAGGCTACCGTCATGTTTCCTTTAGTCATGATGGAAAAATGCTCGCAGCAGGTGGTGACTATCTGAGAATCTGGAATATTAAAGATAATAAGGAAATATTTAAAAGAAGAATGGCTCTTCGCTGTTTTGTGTGGGTAACCTTTGATTTAAACTAATAACCCTTTTATCGTCATTCCGGCTTGTCCGGAATTGGTTCCATAACACAAGAGGATTCCCGGCGCGTCCGCTTTATAGCGGACTTGCGGGAATGATGGTAAAGGGGGAATGAGGCGTTAAGTAAAGCGCTGATAATATCGATACCCATACAAATCAACGAAGAACCAAATCATATTATCAGTAAGGGTGTAATGTCAAATAAAATATGGCAATTATTGTTTGTGCTATTTTTTATTATTTTTATGACCAGCGTGTTTATTCAATCTTCTTTATATGAAAATGCCATATATTATTAGACACATTATTAATAATAATTGTGTAATAATTTGAATTTATTCAAGTTATTATTTCATTTTTCATAATTTGTCAAATCTTTTACCCTTATAAAATCTCTACTTTCGCGGGAATGACAACATAGGACGCGATTTCTTCAAATCGCTATATGAATAATTCAGGCTAATTAATAATTTTGTTGATTTTTAGGCGGAGTACCTCATCGTATTTTCGTAACTATCTAAATAAAAGATACTTACTGCACAAGCTTGCGCAATTGGTCCGCCGCCAGCGCCAAGAC
>JABMRZ010000383.1 GCA_013202315.1 Candidatus Tariuqbacter arcticus
ATTCAAATATCGGTGGGTTTAAATACCCCGCCCTACAATCTGGTCATAGGGTTGAATTCTGAGTTTTACAGCGAAATTGTAAAAAGTAAGTATAACTATCTGTTATGTATTTAGTTATAAGGATTCACCGAAAAGTTTGTGAATTAATCAGGCTAAAGCCTTAGTTGGAATAATTGTCTATTAAAGTCTTTAAGTTTTCTGGTAAATATATCCATATTTCGTTTGCTGAATCGAAGAAGTTATCTTCTATTGCTGTATTCCAATAGCGTCTAGCTTCTTCATAATAAGGCAAAAGTAATCTCTTAAATAATTCAGTATATTCTCTGAAATCTCTTATTTTAGATATGGGATTATCAGGAGCATGATAATTACCAATATCTAAGAAAGACAAAAGCATAACAAGTCCCTGATCGCCAATTATTTCATTTAAGCTCAAATCATAATCATTATAATGATAGCAACCTTTTCGAATTCTCTTGTCTTTTAATGGTGAACTTGGATAATGATGGACAATTTTAAATCCATGAAAAAATCCATCATCATCTTTTTTCCACTCCAAATACCCTTCATCTGGACTATTGATTACTTCGCCGCAATAGTCACATACCCACTGTTGTAAAGGTATTAATGCCATTTTAATCTCCTATAGTCTATTTGATTATTATTTTAATAAGGGCGTTCAATTGAACGCCCCTACAAGACCTGCTTTATCATCTATACGCAAGAACTAATTTTGCTCATTATTAATCTCATACTTCTGCCGCTTCCCGCTTCTTCTTATCCGCTTCCAGCCAGAAATGGTAAAATATCATACCTATAATAGCCGCCAAACCAACGAATCCAAAATAAATCCACATCTTCCAGGGATGATACACATCCCAAAGCACGCGGGTGACTTCCTTGGGATTCTTTTCCAGCCGCTGGCAAAGCACCGGCATCACCGCAATTTTCCTCAAACCGGTCTCCTTCTTCAACAACACCATTCCCTCTTCCTTCTTCCCGGCTTTAATTAACTCCTTGCCTTGTCTGCGGAATTCTTTCTCCATACTCTTATCCCTGAGCACTGTTTCTTCTTCTACCCAAATTCGGGTTATTTCGCCTTCGGGTATGGAGATGAAGGGATTTTGCATCAGGATGGTATCCGCTCTGGAAGCGGCTTCACCGATGGCGAAGGTTTCCTCGTTGCCCATCTCGTTGATAACCTCCATGTATTGGACATATACCGTCCCCGATTTCAACTCCTGAGCCAAATACTGCCTGCCAAAATCGAATTTATCCGCAAAATTCCCATATAATATCCCGGAAAATAAAAGCGCGAAGAACCATCCGATGGCGAAGGGAATGTTGGAATACCCCATATAAACCGCCTTCTTCTCCGGGGGCGCCATCAAACCGATATATTCCGAAAACTTGGGACTGCAGGTCATTTCACCGATGGCGAAGATGAAAATCCCCAGCAGCACAAACCATCCCATCGTGAAAGAACCGGTGAATATCAACCCGAACAGCGATATAATCATCCCCAAAATCATCATAACTATAGGCTTGAAATGACCGGTGATGTAGCCGATGACCAGCATAAACAGCACGATGGACAACGCATCGAGGTTGATCATCCATTCCGGCGGGATGTTGCCATGGACATCGGCGATCCCTTTGATCCCTATCGAGCCCAGGAAACCGACCACCATTGACGAATCGACCCATTCATCCACGAATATGGGCATAGTGTCCCACAATTGCATAAACATCATCCAGAACCCGGAAAAAATCAAAAGGAAAATGACGAAGCGCCCGTCTCTGACCAGGGTCATAACCCCGTCGGCGAAAGTGGCAAATGGATTCTTGGTGTCGGGCTTCTCCTTCCTAACTTCCTTGGAATAATCTTTCAGCAAAAAGATTGTGGGGATGAAGTTCAGCAGGGTTATCGCCGCCGAAGCGAAAAATACATATTCCCAGTCTATTTTACGCATCAATCCGGCGATGAACGGCCCTAAAAAACCGCCGATATTGACCAGCTGGTAGAAAAATCCCCAGCCGACCGAAGAATTTTTTTCGGTAACCGTATGGGCGATCGTCCCGTGCAGTGGGGGTTTGAAAATGGCGGTACCAACGCCGACCATCACCGCCGCCATGAAAAATGTCTCATAGCTGTTCGCCAGCCCCATAAACAGGTAGCCGAAAAAGTTGATGGTGAACGCTATATACAGGCTTTTCTTGTAGCCGTATCTATCGCTGTAAGCCCCGGTGAACATCGGCAGCAGGCATTGTATCAACGCCCAGACCGCGAATATCAAAGCGCGCTGCATATGAGTCAAACCCAGCCCCCCGCGCTCGACCGCCGCCACCACATAGATCCCCCTGACCATCACCACCCCGTAGAAAGCCATCCGTTCAAACATTTCAATCCCATTGGAGACCCAGAAGGAGCCGGGGAAGAGCTTCACTTGTTCTTTGAAAGAGAGGGTCGTTGCCACAAAGTTCTCCTTATTAGTTGATATTACACTTATTTTAAAAATAATTCACTATACCACACTTGCGTCATTCCGGCTTGCCCGGAATCGTTTGTATTGATATTATTAAAAATGGATCCTGATCGTTCAGGATGAAGGCTTACTGATGTGAAAAGATTAACTAATATAAGAAAAGAGGAGGGGAAAGGCAAGTTTTTTTTGGGGGAAGGAAGGAAAGATGCATCAACAATAGTTCTATGGTGAAAAATTGCTTAAAATTCATCAAAATCATACGATACAGGTAATTCAGGACTATACTCAACATTAAGCCATCCAAGTATTGCAAGATTTCGGATATTATCCGCAATTTCAGATTCATCAAGCGGCGGTCTTCTTCGAATTTTCCATCCTTTAACATAATTCAGAACATCCAGTTCAGACGGTTTGTTCTTATTATTCCTCGGTAAATCATGATAGGAGTATATGATGGTAGCCACAATTTCTGACTGTCGAGTGTCTAACCTCATAAATAAATCAACTGTTTTTTCGATTATTGGATCCCATTCAGTTAATTGAGCCTGATATTTCATTTTCGACTCTTCAAATTGAGAACCAATTTTATAAACAAATCTATAACCCCTTATCCTTTTTTGCTCTATTAACAAACCTGAATTTACAAGAGATGTGAGTTTGTTGTTAAGTTCAGCAGAGTAAGGGCCATAACTTCTCTTTTGAAACTGCAAACCGGTAACTAAACCTATCACTGTAGCAATATAGGCAATTTTTTGAAGTTTTGTTCGCCCGATGGAATGGTGATGGTGATAACGATTTGAATAAATTCGCCTGAGAATTTCAATAACAGCAATAAAAGCCGGGAGATGTTCTTCGGTGATCATCATAGATTTTTCAATTTGTATCTCCTGCTCAAGGAATTCAATCTGTAATTGCTCTTGTGGTGTTCCATAAGGAGCATACAATTCAACTGGAATATCTAATCTATTGAGATAACGATATATAAACGGTCCAATTTTAATCCATTCTAACTTCCCGCTTCCCATTCCCAGAGGCGGGACAGCCAATGATGTAATACCCCATCTTTCATATTTATTTTGCAAGTATTCCAATCCTTCACGAATATCATCCCAATTTGAAATAGACCGCCAGTGGTCTTTGGTGGGAAAATTAAGTATCCAGGGAGGCAGCAGGGATTTGTAAAGATAAGGCTCACCGAGTTTGACATCCCCTCGTTGACATCGCATTTCATAATCCTTATACATATCGGGAAACTGTTTCTTGAATTCGAGCGCGATGCCTTTTCCCATCACTCCGACGCAGTTGACAGTGTTTATGAGCGTCTGAGCTGGTGAATCAATGATATTTCCGATTAATATTTTCGTGACCATTTTATCACCTGTCGAAAAACATGTAACTGTTTATAATTATGGGGATATTAACTCCTTGAGCTTCAAAACACTCCTTTGCTTCCTGGCACGAAACATAAGCTCCGAAAATGTATTTTGGGTCGACTTTCGCAGGGACTAAAACTTCCGCGGATCTTTTAGATTTGCGCCTCATTTTTTCAAATTCATCATCTGCGTTCCAATATTTTGCATAGGTTAATTCTTTGTCTACAATTTTAAGACCTTCCGGCGCTGGTTCAAAATGCGCATAGTCGCTTGACGCATTCCTGTCGGTTATAACAACTCCATTTAAAAACAGAATTTCTTTATCAATCCGCAAAATACAAATTTCGGTGATGTTTCCTTGGCACTTTATGTAGAAAAGCATTGGATTTCTGGCATCAAAGTATAAGTTTGCATAATCATGTAATCGCTTACCTCCAGGAATTACCTTATCTTCACGACGATCTTGGACTTTTACATTTGAAATGTCTTCATGTTTTATTCGTTTTACAAGATTGTGTGATAGAATGCCTCTTTGCATTATCGAGACAATATTGCCGATAGGCGCGATATAATGAAGTTCACTAAGTTCGCTTATTTTCATCCTATTGAGAAATTAAATGACAAAATAATATCTCTAAGAGCAATATAATTTATTTTTCTTTAAATGTCAAGTGCTGGAATAACCGTTTATAATAAATTCACTTGGATTTACCTTCTTTTGTATTCGCTTCCATCACCCCTTCCACACCAGCTTCCAGCTCCGCCATATTCTCCACTTCCATATACCATATTGGAGTGGCGTCGATGCCCGCCTCCAAGTTATGAGACACAACCCCCGGCGGCGCGCTGCCATAACCCAGCCATGAAAATATCCCCGCCATCAACGCCAACCCGAATACGAATTTCACCCAACTTAGTAATTTGCTGTGCTTTTCATATTTCATAACAATCGAGGCTCTTGCAAAAGTATTGAATAAACAACTTGATTATGGGCTGATAATTTGTTATATTAAATAA
>JABMRZ010000384.1 GCA_013202315.1 Candidatus Tariuqbacter arcticus
ATGGAAGTGGAATGTAATCTCTCCAACCATTATTCCGAGCGATAAATCGCTGGGCTATTAAAGCAATTATTGTTTAAAATATAATAGCCAAAGAACTATAGTATTACGTTTCTATCATCACTACAACCATTAACTTTATTGGAGTGTGCTATGTTTAAATCTAAACTGCCTGCGGTTTTACTCTTGCTGAGTGTTTTGATGATGATGTCATCTTCATTCGCACAGCCGAATATCAGCGGGCCTCAATCGGGAACCCTCGGACCCGGAACTTACATCGTCGTCGGCGATATTCGCGTAGTGGGAGGGGAGACCCTGACCATAGTCCCGGGAACAGAATTCCTGCACACCGGTCATCACACCTGGGAAATCAACGGTCAACTTAACGCTGAAGGCGCCGAAGGCGACAGCATCAGCTTCCTCCGCCAATTCCCCAATGAAGACTGCAAATGGGGTGGAATTCGCTTCCTGCCGGGCGCATCCGCCTTCAGCACCATCGATTACTGCATTATCGATCATTGTAAGAATGGAACTTTCCCCTATTCGACCTATGGCGGCGGCGTCTATACCTACCAGGTCGGATTTACACTCAGCAATACCAGGATTTCCAATTGCGAAGCCTATTGGGACGGCGGCGGCATCTACGCCAATAACGCTAATATAACCATCATCAACTGCCTGATAGTCGACAATACCGCCATCAGCGGCGCCAACGGCGGCGGTATCTATTTGAACAATTGCGCAGAGGCACAGGTGCTGAATTCCATCATCGCCCGTAACTCTGACACAGGGACATGAGGCACCTGTGGAGGCGGCGGGATCCGCTGCGCAAGCTCTTCAGCTTTAATCTCACACAATCAAATCTACGACAATATTTCCGTTTATTATGGAGCGGGAATTTTAACAATCAGCTCCAATCCTACCTTAATTAACAACACAATCACTCAGAATCGATGCACTTCATCTTCCAGTGCGGCAAAAGGCGGCGGGGTCTATGTAACCTCCGGCGCAAGTTATTCCGGTGATAATAATATCATTTATGGTAATTACGCTACTACATATCCCGAATATTACGGTTCAACAAATCTTAGTTATACCTGCTGTTCAGTCGTTCTTGCGGGGACGGGAAATATTACCGACGACCCAATGTTTTTTGAACCGGCTATTGACGATTTCAGTCTTTCTCCGAATTCTCCCTGCGTAGACGCCGGCAATCCCAGCAGTCCGCCCAACCCGGACGGCACCATCGCCGATATGGGCGCCCTGTATTTCGACCAGGGTGGGGGAGCCATATACCGGCCCGGCGCGCCCAGCGATTTCACTGTTGAGCACAACAACGCCCAGCTCATCGCTTCCCTGTCCTGGATTAATCCCAATCTGACCATTATGGGCGAACCACTATCCGAATTGACCGGCGTGCTGGTCTACCGCAATGATGAACTGATCGCCGACCTAACCAATGTGACTATGGGCGCTGCTTACGATTATGACGACACCAGTGTGCCGGCGCCCGATATGTATGAATATGAAATAGTGCCCTATAATTCTTACGGCGAAGGAATGGATGCCGACGCTTCAGCCTGGATTGGGCTCGATACCCCTGGGGAAGCCAACGATGTCATCGCCACTCCCGACCCGAATAATCTGCTGGAATGCACCATAACCTGGAGCGAACCTCTGGAAGGCGGTAATGGTGGTTATTGGCCCCCCGGTTCATTTGAGGGTCAGAAGATATATCGCGACGGAGATGAAATCGCCGATTTACCGGGAATTAACACCTCTTATGTCGATGATAACATCCCGATCGCCGATTTCTATTCCTACGGCGTTTCATATTATAACGATTCCGGTGAAGGGCCGATTGTTCCTGCCTTTCCTGATCCCGTATTCGTCGGTCCACCCCAATTCGAGCAAATCCCCTACGATTGGGTGGAAATCGGCGCTATCGGAACAAATACGGGAATCACCGGCGACGACCAAACGCTCGGTCCCTTCGATATCGGATTCAATTTCCCCTTCTATGACAACAGCTATTATTCCCAGATTTGGGTTAGTTCCAATGGATGGGTGACTTTTACACAAACAACCCTTACCGCTTATACCAACGCCGCTATCCCTTCCAGCGGTGCGCCTAACAACTTGGTCTGTCCCTTCTGGGACGATTTGAACCCCAGCCAGGGCGGTCGGATACTTTACTACTACGACATGGCAAATGAACGCTTTATCCTCGAATTCACAGATATCCCGCATTACAGCACCGGCGGCAACTATACTTTCGAAATGATTCTCTACCCCAACGGCGATATTGACTTTATGTATAACGAATTGACTCCCGGAACCGCCAATTCCGCCACTGTCGGTATAGAAAACGCCGATGGTTCCGAAGGCATTCAGGTAACTTATAATGGTTCGGGGCCGTTGGAACCCGAGGAAGAAATGGGCATCAGGGTCTATTCCGTCTCGCCCGGTATCCCTGCGATGTCGGTGACCCTTACTCCGCCAGGAACGCCTATTCAGATTCCCGCAGGCGGTGGAACCTTCGATTTCGACCTATTAGTTGAAAACCTTGAAGCCTTTCCGGTTACCTTCGATTTCTGGACCGAAGCCATTTTGCCCGGCGGCTCGGTATATCCCATCCTCGTCAGACCTGATGTTACCCTCCCCGGCGGCGGCAATGCGGTGAGAAGCCTCACACAAAATGTCCCCGCCGCTGCGCCTCCAGGCTTGTATAGTTATCAAGCCTATGTGGGTTCTCACCCAGATGTGGTGTTTGCCGAAGACAGCTTCCCGTTTGAAAAACTCACCACCGGCGATAGTTTCAATCCTGATAACAGCTGGAGTTTATACGGATGGGATGGAGATGCGGCGCTAACTTCACTGCCGATAGAATTCGCACTTAATCCGCCGTATCCGAATCCATTCAACCCGGAAACGAATTTGACCTTCACCATTCCGGAAGATGGAACAGTCACTTTAATAATTTATGATATTCAGGGCAGGGAAGCGGCTCTGCTGGTGGATGAATTCTGTCCCGCCGGATATTATCAGAAGAAATTCAAATCGGAGGGCTTGTCCAGCGGCGTCTATTTCGCCTGCCTGCGAGCGAATGGGTTCCATCAGACCAGGAAGCTGCTGCTTATAAAATAGCGTTTCATATTAAATTACAAAAAATTAGCGGGAGTCCCGATGAAGGATTCCCGCTTTTTTTATGTCCGGTTTGTATTGATGTTTGAAAGGAATTATCTGTTATATTTCAGATATTATTATAGTGATTTTCATAAAGAATTTCCGATTAAGCAACTGTCATTCCCGCGAAAGCGGGAATCCATCCTTTTGAAAAACAAGGAGAAC
>JABMRZ010000385.1 GCA_013202315.1 Candidatus Tariuqbacter arcticus
GCGTGGGAACGAGTCGTAGGGTGGGTTCTTAACCCACCGAATTCATTCAACATTCCTTGTTTAACATTCGATATTCATAGTATGTAGGGTGGGTTCTTAACCCACCATTAACCTATAACTATTACCTTCCACCGGTTGGCGTATGATAACATAATTTGCATATCAAGTTATATATTCAACAATTTTAAGCGGAAAAAGTTTCTTAAATGTCAGCCCATAAATTGCTTTGCATAAGTATCTACGCCTCGTCCGCTACTTCGCCCGGAAGAGGAGGCCCCCCTGCGGGGTGGTCGATTTTGTCATTGGTCATTCATGTTTCACATTTTTAGGGACTCCTGAAATTTTTTTAATTCAGCATTCAGTATTCAGTATTATAAGGTAGTCATATCGACAATCTTTTGTCGCTATCAGCTTAATAAGCGCCTACATCCTGAACACCCCCGGCTGATAATCTGGGATAGGCGCGTTCAAAGACATAGATATCCCCAGCGCTAATGCGGTGCGTGTATCCAGCGGATTTATCACGCCGTCATCCCACAGCCTCGCGCTGGCGTAGTATGGACTGCCTTCACGCTCATATCTCTCCAATACCGGCTGGCGGATTTCCTCTTCCTCTTCCTTTGAAAGCTCCTTGCCCTTGGCGGCGAGTTGATCGCGCTTAACCTGCACCAATACATTGGCGGCTTGTTCGCCTCCCATCACTGAAATGCGGGCGTTAGGCCACATCCACATCAACCGGGGCAAATAACCCCTGCCGCACATAGCGTAATTCCCCGCGCCATAAGATCCGCCCACAATGACGGTGAAGCGCGGCACTTGCGACACCGAAGTAGCATGCACCATCTTTGCCCCGTCGGAAGCTATCGCTCCATGTTCATACTGCTTGCCGACGATGAAGCCGGTGATGTTCTGCAGATAGATGATGGGCGCTTTCCGTATACAGCAGAGCTCGATGAAATGCGCCCCCTTCTTGGCGGATTCGGAGAACAGCACACCATTATTTGCCACAATACCCACCGTGTATCCCATAATCCTGGCGAAGCCGGTCACTAATTGAGTGCCGTATCGTTCCTTGAATTCGTGGAAGTAACTTCCATCGACCATACGGGCGATTATTTCCCGCATATCGAACGGCTTGCGCAAACCGGCGGGGACGATGCCGAAGATTTCTTCCGGATCGCAAGCCGGTTCTTCCGGTTCTTTAACATCCAATTGATACTTGTTCGGCGCCGGCAAAATGGAAACGATGTTCCGCAGGATTTCGATTGCATGGTCATCATTCAGAGCGAAATGGTCGGACACCCCTGATATGCGGGTGTGGACATCGGCGCCGCCCAATTCCTCCGGAGTAACATCCATTCCCGTCGCCGCTTTCACTAACGGTGGGCCCCCAATGAAAATCGTGCCCTGTTCCTTGACGATAACCGTTTCATCGGACATAGCGGGAACATAAGCCCCCCCTGCAGTGCAGGAACCCATCACCGCCGAAAGCTGGGGAATTCGATTAGCCGATAAAACAGCTTGATTGTAAAAAATGCGCCCGAAATGGTCTTTATCGGGAAATACGCCATCCTGAAGCGGCAAGAATACCCCCCCGGAATCGACCAGATATACGCAGGGGAGACGGTTTTCCAAAGCGATTCGCTGAGCCCGGCAGTGTTTGAGCACGGTGATGGGGAAATAAGTGCCCCCTTTGACGGTGGCGTCATTGGCGACCACCAACACCTCTCGACCGTGAACACGCCCCACTCCGGTGATAACCCCTGCGCAGGGGGCTTGATTGTCGTAAAGATTATATGCGGCTAAAGTCGAAAATTCCAGGAATGGAGTATTTTTGTCCAGCAGTTTCTTGATTCGTTCCCGGACCGGAAGCTTGCCGCGGGCGATATGTTTATCGTGCATATATTGAGGACCGCCGGCTCTCGCCCAGGCGAGCTTTTCGCTGAGTTCCTCCGCTGTTCTTAAATTGTGTTCGCGGTTGGTCTTATATTCGGGCGAAGTGGTGGATATTCGAGATTGTATACGGAACAATGTTTTACCTTATGAATATTGAATTGTATAAATTATTGGCTGTGGGCTGTAGGCTGTAGGCTATGGGCGTTTCAATATTAGTGAACTTTGAGTAAAATATCAATCAAACAAGGAATTAGCATCATTATCAGTCTTCATAGGGATATTGGTCGCCGTTTTGAAAGTCAAATTCTGATACAGAGGATAACTGACCGATTTCCCCGCGAGCAAATCTTCGACAGTTATAATCTGAATCTTCTGGTACTTCTGCTTCCATATTTCGGGTTTATAATGACCGCATTCCTTAGCCCAGGCGAGCATAGGTTTGGTGACCTGGTCGGCGAAGCAGACGAATGCGCCGATGCTCGCCTTCTGTTTTTCAACCACTTCGGCGAATTCCCTGATATTTTTTACGGTCACATTCCCGCTTTTGACTTCGATTAGAACGACATCCTTGCCTTTTTCGGATTTGTTGAAAGTGAGGTAGCCGTCAAATCCGCCATCGGCGGTTTTTTGGGGGTTGGAAACGCCGTTCATCATAATTTCGATAATCCAATCCTGGAAGCGCATCCTGCTTTTGTCGGTGCTTTTAGCCAGGTCTTGAGCGGAAGCGATGTCTTTGGGAAAGCCGTTTATATCTATATTGCTTCTTATTTTTTCGTAGGCATCCCTTTCGCCTTCAAAGGGTTTCAACAGTCTGTCATAGACAAGCCTAACCGCCAGATGAGAAATATCCACACCGATCCACCTGCGGCTGAGTTTTTGGGCAATGGCGATAGTAGTTCCGCAACCGCAGAAGAAATCTGCCACCAGGTCCCCTTCATTGCTTGAAGCATTGATGATGCGTTCGAGCAGTGTTTCCGGTTTTTGGGTATGATAGCCTAGTCTTTCCTTTGCAGTTGGCCCAATGAAATTAATATCTTCCCACGCATCATGCATAGGAACCCCAATATTTTCTTTTTTTCTTTTAATATACTTCCCTTCTTTGTCTTTCAACCTCGCTAATTTTCCATTAACGATTCCTCTTACAGTCTCTTCAATCCATTCAGGGTGTGAATAAGGTTGGTATTGAGTATTAAAAATATATTCAGTCGTTTTTGTATAGAATAGAATTATATCATGCATTTTCTGAAATATTTTAGCGGTATTGCTCCACCTTCTATAGTGCCAAACGATCTCGTTCCTAAAATTCTTCTTATCAAATATCAAATCACACACAATTTTCAAATAATGACTCATTGTAGGATCGCAATGGAGATAGAAGCTTCCGGTGTTCTTCAGCTTTTTTCGCATATAGTAAATGCGATGCGTCATAATTGTCAGATATGAAACAATGCTTTTCGATATCCTTAAATTATCCAGAGTATGCAGGAAACGGTACAAATCCAAATCGAAATCCTGAATCTCATACATTTCATCCATATAAGAGACATTACTCCAAGTATCGGCGAAGGCTTCCTTCTGAGCCTTGGCGTCGGTCATATCTATCGATTCGAACAGGACATTATACGCCCGTTTGGAATTGAAGGGCGGATCGATATATATCAAATCGATGCTCTCATCCTCGATGGAATTTTTCAGGATATCCAGGTTGTCGCCGTAATATAGTTTATTCATTTTTCCTACCTTAGAAAATTTGTTCGTTTCATACAACCTGAACTTATGTTTATATATATTGGTCACATTCCTTATTCAAACAGTGAATTTGGGTTGTTTTCGCTTTGCATCGGTATATTGGTGGCGGATTTGAAGGTTATATTTTGGTATATAGGGTATCGAACCGATCTACCTTCTAACAAATCTTCAACAGTTATAATTTGTATCTTTTCGTATCTATTTCCCCAAATATTGGGTTTATAATATCCCGCTTCTTTCGCCCAAGCCAGCATAGGTTTGGTGACTTGGTCGGCGAAGCAGACGAATGCGCCGATGCTCCCCTTCTGTTTTTCAACCACTTCGGCGAATTCCCTGATGTTCTTGACGGTCACATTCCCGCTTTTAACTTCGATTAGAACGACATCCTTGCCCTTTTCGGATTTGTTGAAGGTGAGGTAGCCGTCAAAGCCTCCATCTGCGGTTTTTTGGGGGTTGGAAACGCCGTTCATCATAATTTCGATAATCCAATCCTGGAATTTTATCCTGCTTTTATCGGTTTTTTCGGCTAAATCTTTAGCTGAAGCAATGTCTTTTGGGAAGCCATTAATTTCTATGTTGTCCTTTATTTTATTAATAACCTCGGGTTTGCCTTCAAAATTTTTAAGTAATCTGTCAAAAACCAGCCTTATCGCTAAATGGGAAATATCCACACCTATCCATTGGCGTCCCAGCCTTTGGGCGACAGCTATGGTAGTCCCACACCCGCAGAAAAAATCCGCGATAATATCGCCTTCGTTGGTCGATGCTTTTATTATTCGTTCCAGGAGTTCTTCAGGTTTTTGTGTTGGGTAGCCAAGACGCTCTTTAGCCATTGCGTTTATTGCTGGTATTTTCCAAACATCTGAAGGATGTCTATAATGTCCTTTTGACCTTGTAGCACTTGGACGACCAGTTGCAATTCGCCTTAAAACTTCCTTACTTCTTTTTTCTTTTACATCTTTTGAATTAAAAACATAATCCGTTGTTTTACAGTATCTTAAGATGATATCGTGTTTGCGTGAAAAATCATTTTCTGGAATACCGCCTGTTTCATACCACCAGACAATCTCATTCCTAAAATTCTTCTTATCAAATATCAAATCACACACAATTTTCAAATAATGACTCATTGTAGGATCACAATGGAGATAAAAGCTTCCGGTATTATTCAGTTTTTTTCGCATATAATAAATACGATGCGTCATAATTGTCAGGTATGAAACAACGCCTTTCGATATCCTCAAATTATCCAAAGTATGCAGGAACCTATATAAATCCAAATCTAAATCCTGAATCTCATACATTTCATCCAAGTAAGAAACATTACTCCAGGTATCGGCGAAGGCTTCCTTCTGAGCTTTAGCGTTGGTCATATCTATCGATTCGAACAGGACATTATACCCCCGCTTGGAATTGAAGGGCGGGTCGATGTATATCAAATCGACGCTCTCATCCTCGATGGAATTTTTCAGGACATCCAGATTGTCGCCGTAATAAAGCTTATTCATAATTACTCCTGCTTTTCAGAGGAAAATAGGCTGTGGGCTGTGGGCTGTAGGCTATAGGCTGTAGGCTATGGGCGTTTCAATATTAGTGAACTTCGAGTATAATATCAATCAAACAAGTAATTTGCATCATTATCGGTCTTCATAGGGATATTGGTAGCCGTCTTGAAAGTCAGGTTCTGATATAAGGGATAACTGACCGATTTTCCCGCGAGCAAATCCTCAACAGTTATAATTTGTATCTTTTCATATCTATTTCCCCAAATATTGGGTTTATAGTATCCCTGTTGTTTGGCAAGCCTTTCCATATCCTGGGTAGCATTATCCTTGAAACACACGAAAGCGCCGAAACTTGCTTTTTCCTGATTGACGGTTGTGATGAAACTTCTTAATTTACCAACTCCGCATCTGCCGCTTTTCACCTCGATCAGAACTACATCCTTTTCTTTTTCAGACTTACTGAAAGTAAAATATCCATCATATCCTCCATCGGCAGTCTTTTTGGGATTTGACACCCCGTTCATCATAATCTCAACAATCCATTCTTGGAATTTAAGTCTGCTTTTATCGGTTTTTTCGGCTAAGTCTTTAGCGGAGGCAATGTCTTTGGGGAAGCCGTTGATTTCAATATTTTCTATAATCTTCTTATAAACTTTGGGATTGTCTTCGAAAGGTTGCAACAATCTGTCGTATACCAGCCTTATCGCTAAATGCGAAATATCCGCACCAATCCATTTTCTTTCGAGTTTTTGCGCCACCGCCACTGTTGTTCCACACCCGCAGAAGAAATCAGCGACGATATCGCCTTTATTAGAAGAAGCTTCTATAATGCGTTCAAGCAGAGCTTCGGGTTTTTGTGTTGGGTAACCTAAACGTTCATTGGCAGCCTGATTGATAAAAGGCATTTCGAACCAATCTCTAGGTAGAGTGCCCTTTGTTTCATCTAAATATTGCCTGTATGTAAATTCGCTTTCTTCTTCAATGGGAATGTCGGTTTTCTTTCTCCACTTTCCCGCTTCGGATGTCCCTTTGCCTCTAATTCGAAATCTTCTTCCTTTATTATCGATATATTTGAATTTCTTCAAAGTAATATCTGAATATTCGCACATAATTTCTTGATAATTAAATATATGTTTACCATATTGCTTCGTATAAAATAATATAATATCATGTTTACGGTTGTAATGATTTTTTGATCTCTCGCGCTCTTTGTAGCACCATACCAACTCGTTGACAAAATTCTTATGTAAAAATATTAGATCGCAGACTATTTTCAAATAATGACTCATCGTAGGGTCGCAATGCAAATAAAAACTCCCGGTCTTCTTCAGCTTCTTATGCATATACCATATCCTATGCGCCATTATGGTAAGATACGACACTGTGCTTTTCGACAATCTCAAATTGTCAAGTGTATCAAGAAACCGGTGTAAATCCAAATCCAAATCCTTGATTTCGCACTTTTCATCGAGATATGAAACCTTGCTCCAAGTATCTTTGAAGGCTTCCTTCTGAGCTTTAGCGTCGGTCATATCTATCGATTCGAACAGGACATTATACGCCCGCTTGGAATTAAAGGGCGGGTCGATGTATATCAAATCGATGCTTTCATCCTCAATTGAATTCTGCAGTATTTCTAGGTTGTCGCCGTAATATAGTTTATTCATTTCGCCTCCTGCTTTTCAGAGGAAAATAGGCTATAGGCTGTGGGCTGTAGGCTATCGAGCTTGGCGGCATCCTCAAAACAGCGGACCGATTCTGCGAAATATCCTCCGTCTATTTCAAATCCAATGAAGTCCAATCCAAGATTCAGACACGCCCGCCCCGTATTACCTATCCCGTTGAAGGGATCGAGGACGATCTTAGTTTTTTCCAACCCCTGAAGCCTGATACACATCTCCGCCAGCTTGGAAGGGAAACTGGCTGGATGAGGGCGTTCGCTATCACGGTCGCGAATCGTCTTATAAGGGATGAACCAGGTGTTACCCCGGCATCTTACATCGCCGTCACCCTTCTTCCAGCGGGCGATGTTCGATTTATCCTGATAAGGCACCCCGATAGCGAGCCGGTCGATTTCAACTTTACCCGTTTTGGTGAAATGGAAGATGTATTCCTGACAGTTGTTCAAAAACCGCCTGCTGTTGACCGGCTGATAATGCCCCACCGCGGCATCTTCGCTGATGCCGGGATAATCACCGACATCCGCCTTTTCAATTGCAATCGACTTTATCCAATGGATGGTGTTCTGCAAAGCGAACAACTCTCGCATTCGCCCAGCCACTTCAAAAGGAATCCACAAATCGCTCGGCTTGGAGCCGATATTCAGGAAAAACGAGCCATCATTCTTAAGGCATATCTTGATTTGTTTCCCGATTTCCGCCAGCCAATCGAGATATTCACCTCTGTCGATGTTATCGTCATAGCTGTTGTATTTCTTGCCGATATTGTAAGGCGGCGAGGTGACCACCACATCCACCGAACCGGGTTGGACATATTTCCTCATTCCCGTAAAACAATCAGTGTTATATATTTTAACTGAATGATTCCCGATTTTATATTTAAATTTTTCTTTCACCTTTGTTTTTAAAATGAGTATTATTTAATTATTCCATTTAAATACATATCCGCAAGTTCCTCGATTCTAAAAGCAGCCGCTTCGGAAATCTGTATTTTTTGAACCCTTCTTCTTTCATTTTCAGAATGTGCGATAGAATTATACCATTCAATCGTTTCACCCCGTCCAATATCTGCCATCCAATCTGTTTTTTCAATGTTAGGTTCCAATAGGTTCCATTTAATAATATCGAATGTATTGTCGACTATAGCAGTTAAACTTATTTTCACCCCATCGACACCGGATAATTCTATCCGGAATTCGGACCATGTATGTATGCCTGACTGTTTGATTTTGCCTTCATATCCGTAAAATGACATAAGAATTGTGAATGCCATTTCTCTCTCACTGCACCAGCCAAATGTAGCAAAAGCACCGCACTGAGGGTGATAATATTTCGGATTGGAAGATACAAGGTCGCTTAAAAATAACCATGGAGTTCTATCAATATCAGCGAAAGTCTTGTATCTAGCGAATTCCTCCGGCGGATTTAATTCTACTAATGAAGTTGAATCGGGAAGATATATGATTTCGTGCCTCGGATTAGGTGTTATCCAATGCCAGAAATATGGTATTTCCAACATTCCTCCCTTTAAATAATTTGTCGCCCCCAAACCGGTGAACAGTTCATGAAAAAAGTGAAGCATATGGTATTCATTACGATTGTCGATATTCAAAGAGTCAATTTGAAATTGAGAGCAGAAATCGGTGAAATCATCGTATTTTGAATTTATATACAAATTACTGTATTTATCATAAACGCTTCGGAAATAGACAGGTAGATAAGTCTGTGCTTGTATTGTGAATGATATTAATAAATGGAAAAAGATAGCGGAATATAATAACTTGCTCTTATTCATTCTTAATAATCTTATTTTAATTAACAGAAGGCACAAAAGCTAAAACCCACCTGAAATCATAATTGTCTTCTCCCGGTAGCGCCGGGTCGATCCAAAGCGGGAACGCTATGTGAAAATCCCCGCCAGGAATGCCCGACAGCTTGATCCCAGGACCGGCTTCCCAGATGTAATCTTTCTCGATGGACTGATTTTCCATCCCCAGAGCGAAATTAGCGAATAATACTGGCTGCACAGCAATCCTAATATCTCCCAAGAACGGCAGCCAAAACCGCCAGCCGAACTTCGGCGGTATCGCCATTTCCGAAGACAGAGCGGCATAACTCTTTTCCCCGATGCGGTTACCATACAATCCATAAATCCCGGGCATGCTCCGGGTCAGGAAATGCTCCGCTTCGCCGGAAGGAACTAAACTGCGGACTCCCCAATATTCATATCCCCGGTCGATTTCCGGCTCCCAGCCGGAAGGGTAGAGGAGCCTCTGCGAGGGAATTTCATCCCCCTTGACTAATCCGGCGAACAGCCCCAATTTCAAATCGAATCCCCGCCCGATTCCGACCGGCTGGGTCAAGCTCCATTCCATCTGCGAATAGGAGAAATCATCGCAGAAGACTGAAGCTCTCAATTTGAATTCCAGCCGGCTTCCGCGCGCAAAAAATTCCCGCCAAAAGCTGAAGACAAGCGAATTATCAACTCCCTTTTCCCACACCGCGGGGAAAGGCGGGTAATCGTCTGAATAATGCCTGCGATGCTGGAAGGCGAATTTAACTCCACCGACGGGCTCGCCCCGGTAAAACGGCTTGTCCCTCCACCATAATGCTAAACCGCCCCCCTGAAATCCGTCCCGGTCGAAAGCCGAAAAACCGATGAACGACTGCGGACTCAACTTGGAAATAGGAGTATGATACCCCGCCGACCAATCGGGTCTGAAATTCAAAAGACCGAAATTGACGCTTAAATCAACATTATGTCTGTATTCAAGATAGGAGCCTTTAAACTTCCACCCAACTTCTGCCCCGTCGATTATATTGTATCCCAACCCCGGGCGCTGCCGGATTTGATAAGCGTTCACCGGCGGGGAATTCTCTTCCACCAGCCAATCGAATTGAATCTTCGGAAACGGCCAGCGGTTATTCAAAGGATTCAAATCCGCCAATAAGCTTTCAGGGTCGATATCCAGCGATTTTATCCGAGCCGGAAGGATAATTTCAGCCGTGTAAATCCGGTAAGGGTCGCGAAGCTGATCCCAAACCGGCAATACTTCATATTCCCCATCTGGCGGAGGGTTGTCGTTCAATGGTATCCAATAATTCCTGACCGTTCCATCTTCAAGCGCCGCTTGAACCCGGATTGGCATCACCATCTCCCCAACCCGCTCCAATTTCAAGCGGTAGCGGTATTCGCCTTCATCCCGGCTGAGCAATTGCGGGCGGGATACGGCGTAATCGAGCTTCTTATCGGTATACACCCATTGTTCGAAGAACCAGGTCAATTCCCCCCTGGAAGCGCGCTCGAACGATTCAAACATATCCCGCTCATAAGGATGTTTGAATTTCCAATCCCCGTAATATCCCCGAATGCAGTCATAAAGCAAACGCTTGCCAAGAATGTATTCCAGGGCAAATAACATACAGACCGGCTTATAATATGACGATGCGCGGTATATCAGCCATTCCGGAGCGCAGTCCGCATTCATCGGCATTGGAAGGGTATAACCCTGAAGGGCGGGATCCATATATGGTCTGAAACCCCGGTAGATACGGTCTTCTTCGTAGGCGTAAAAATATTCCCGATACCATCCCCGCTTGATGCGCAGGTTGTCTTCCCTCCCAAGGAAATGTTCCATTGCGGCAATTTCCAGGAAGGTGGTGAACCCTTCGTCCAAAAAAGCGCGGTCGGTTTGATTGGTGGAAACTGCGCCCATAAAATAGTTATGGCCGATTTCGTGCCAGAACAACAGGTAATATCGCGGGCTGTATCCGCTGCACATCACTAACATCGGATATTCCATCCCCCCATAAGAATCGGTGATGGATATTTGAGGGTGGGGAAACGCCCGAAATTCTCGCTGTAAAATTGAATAACCGCCCGCCCGGTTTCGGCGGCGTCATGCCAGTCTTGAGCGTTATGGCGGAGGGGATAGGCGTAGATTTTAATACTTTCATATTCAGCTTCATCGATGCAGAATTGGCTGTCGGCGCAGAAGACGAAGTCGCAGACATTCTCAGCCAGAAAACGCCAAGTTTTAATACCCCCTCTCATAAAACTTAAATCGGGGGGAGTGTCGGCGAGGAAATTCTTGCGATCCAGTAATTCCCGCAATGAATCCGGCATAACTTCTTCCCGATTCAGCAGAATCCCGGTCGCAGCTACGATATATTCGGAAGGGGCGGTGATAGAAACTGTATATTCTCCGATATCGGCGTAATTCTCGCCCCATCCAAGATATTGATTGTTCACCCAGCCCAATTCCCTATCATAGGGGCAAATTTGCGGAAACCAATGGGCAGCTTTATACTGCCCATATATGTGCGCCAGCCGGTATGCCAGTCTTGGTGAAGGGAGGCGGGTGGTGAATTGTAAGTGAAAAGTCCGTGTATCGCCGGGATAAATATGGTCTTCCAGCCGAATTCGGATGATGGAATAATCCACTTCGTAATCGACCGCCCCACCCAATTCATCTTCGAATCGGTGTATTTCACAATAGCCGTATTCTTCGGGTGAGGCGGTTGTGTAGCGGTTATAGCCGCGGATTATCTCTCTTCGATGGCGGGGACTTCCGGGTCGAAAGGCATTTGGAGCGGCGCGAAAATATAAGACTCCCAATGTGTCGGGTGAATTGTTGGTGTATTGTAAATCGATTGTGCCGTGAATGAGGCGTTTAGTGTCATCGATTTCAACGGAAATATCATATTTCACCTCCTGCTGCCAATAACCGGCGTGAACCTCGAGGGCAGACAATATGAGCGCAGTCAAAACGAAAAAATATCTCATCAGACTAATGACCAATGACAATTCTGACGATTTAGCTTCTTGTAAAAGTCTATATTTACTGAATTTGTCATTCTGAACGAAGTGAAGAATCTCTTGTTTTTAATCAATTACGGTTGATTAGATCCTTCACTATCGTTCAGGATGATGGTTTTCAGAGCGTTTTAGAGCCTCACTTAAAATACTTGAACAAATCCGCTTCCGGCGGCAGAACGAGAGTGGTCTTCTCATCGAAGAATATCTTATACGCTTCCATCGTCCTCATGAATTCGTAGAAACTGGGGTCTTTTTCGAAGGCGTTGGCGTAGATTTCGATGGCTAGCGCTTCGCCTTCGGAGCGGGTGATTTGCGCCTCACGGTAAGCTTCGGCGAGGATGATTTCCTTTTCCTTATCGGTTTGAGCGCGGATTTTCAACGCTTCCTCCTCGCCTTCGGAACGGTATTGATTGGCGATGCGTTCCCGCTCGGCTCTCATCCGAGCGTAGACGGCGGTTTCGTTTTCGGGGGCTAAATCGGCTCGCTTGATGCGGACATCAATGATTTCAATGCCGTAATCCCGCGCTTTTTTATCTGAATCGTGCGTGACTGTTTTCATTATATCTTCGCGATTTTCAGACACTATTTCACTTAGGTCGTGATTCCCCAATTGCACTCGCAATTCGCTGTAGATGATATCGTCCAAACGGGCTTGAGCCCCGATTTCATCCTTGACGCCCTGCATGAATAATAAAGGGTCGATGATGCGCCATTTAGCGAAATTGTCCACGATGAGGTATTTCTTGTCTTTGGTCAGGATTTCGGTCGGGGAAGCGTCATAATCAAGCATCCGGTCTTCAAATAGAATGGCGGTCTGGATAGGATTGGGCAGTTTGAAATGTAACCCGGGTTCGGTCACTGTCCTCACCGGCTTCCCCATTTGAAGAATGACCGCCTGCTTGGTTTCGTCCACTATAAAAGTCACCAAAGCGAATAGTATGATGATGACGATTAATCCGATTATGAATATTACTGAAGATTTCTTCATTTTATCACCTTTTAGTTAGATGCTGCTATTTGGGGTTTTGATTAATTGCCCGATTTTATGATATTTTTACCGGCGAGCGGCAGCAGATTCATCGTGCCTTCGCCGGTCAGGATGTATTTCTGCACCCTGGGCAATATTATTTCCATCGTTTCCAGCAGCATTCTTTTTCGGGTAATGTTTTTGGCTTTGGAATATTCCGCCAAGATATTGAGGAAGTTTTTAGCGTCCCCTTCGGATTCCGCCACCCGCCTGGCGGCGAACCCTTCAGCTTCCCTTAACATCTTTTCAGCTTCACCCCGGGCTTTGGGGATGATATCGTTGCGGTACCCTTGAGCTTGATTGATTTTCTTCTCCCTGTCTTCCTTAGCCGAAGCGACATCCTTGAAATAGGGTGAAACTTCCTTCGGCGGATGCACATCCTGCAGTTGGACAGCGACGATTAACACCCCGCTTTCATATTTGTCCATAATCGTCTGCAGCTGTTTGAGGGTTTCCTCCTGGATTTGGAATTTTCCAACGGTGAGCGCTTCGTCGATATCGTGTTTTCCGATGACCTGCCGCAGAGCGGCTTCGGAAGCTTTGTGAAGGGTCGCCACCACATCGCGGACATTGAACAGATATTGCACCGCGTCCCTGATTTTATACTGAGCTATCATATCGATGTCGATGATGTTCAGGTTTCCGGTGAGCATCAGCGATTCGTTGGGCACTGAAGTGTAGCGAGATGGCGGTCCTTGATCGATGGTCCTGAAGCCGATTTCTACCCGCTTCACTTCGGTGATTTTGGGTTTTTGCACCACTTCAATGGGGTAGGGCCAGTGGTAGTGTATCCCGGATGAAGTTACCCGGGAGAGTTTACCAAACCTCCGCACCACCCCCTGTTCGTCCGGTCCCACGATGTATATTCCGGTTGCAATCCATATACCCACCGCGATGATGACGATGAGCTTAATACCCCCGCCGAAAATCTTGGTGAAGTCCGGGATTCGGAACTCCTCACCGCCGATGTTAATGGTTCGTTTTGGAAATGCCATAATTCTTCCTTCCTTTTACCTTTATTATGTTAGATGGAGCTGATTTTCGAATGATTCATTCTCTTACCAAACACTATACACCAAGCGCCAAACACCAAAAAAGCTATCTTTTTCTCAATTTTGGGAAGTAATAGTACATTATTTCAATGAATTTCTGGATGTTCAGGGGTTTTTCCAGGAAGCTGTCCGGCTTAACCCTGGCGGTTGCTGCCATCTGTGAGAAATGGCGATAGCCGGTGAAAATGATAACCGGCACGGCTTTATCGATTTCCTTAATCTTTCTTAACAACACTAATCCGTTGAGTTTGGGCATATATATGTCGCTGAACACGATGTCAGGCTTTTCTTCATTGAATAAATCCAATGCCTCCAGCCCATCGAACGCCTTAAGAGGAATTACGCCCTCCATAGCCTCCATCACAGAACACAACAAATCGACGATCAATACTTCATCATCAACTATCAGGACTTTAATCGGTTTATCTTTATTCATACGGTTCATTTTAATATTTCTTGCGGTTCACTGTTTCGCTGAAATTTGTTTTTCTGATACTCATAACGCGGTTCAATGAATATAATAAACAATCATAAGAAATTCTAATTATACAATCAAAATCCAACGCAATAATTATAATTCCACAATTATCAGACTACAAATCGAATCGCCAAACCCCACCTCCTAAAAAAAACCGCCCCCCATTCTCACGGAGGGCGGCTTGATTTCCAGTTCAAGAAATCTATTTCACCAAAATGCACTTCTTAATCTGACTGTTGTCACCAGCCTGAAGGTGATAGAAATAGACTCCGGCGGAAAGGCGGGAAGCGTCCCACTTGACCGAATGGATACCCGCTTCCTGCTTGCCGTCGACTAAAGTAGCAACCCGCTGACCGAGGATATTGTAGACCACTAACTTCACAATACCATCTTCGGGCAGACCGAAATTGAATATAGTTTCAGGATTGAACGGATTGGGATAATTCTGGGACAGGAAGAATTCAACCGGCAGTTCAGTTACCGCATTATCGTCCTCACCCCAGCCGCTTACATACCAATCGTCATACGGGCTGGTGCCGCTGAAATCGACACCTTCCTTTTCAAAGGGGAAACTGTCATCAGCGATACTATTACTGGGATATCCGCCGACATGACCTTGATAAGTATAATCTCCGGCAGGAGCGCGGTCGGGAACAGTCTGAGTTATATCACGCTCAATCACACCCCCAGGCGCTAATGCGACTCCAGTACGAAGCAAAATAGGTCCCACTAACGAGCCGCTGGGCATAATCACATCGCTCCAGAATGAGAAAGCAGCGTAGTTGGCGCCGATATTGGTGATAGTGAGGGCATAATCGAATGTACCACCGCTCGCTGGAATTACAATCGGAGTGCTCTCCGGGATCATCGCAATCGTCAATTCAGGCATAGTTACGCCGGTGGTATACTTGATGGCGAAATTAGGCTCCAACGGCATAGCGTGCAAATCATAAGCGCCGTTGTAGAGAAATTCCAAACCTACCGAACCGTTGGAATTCTCAATTCCCAAAGTGACGCTGTTGCTGGTGCTGAAGGAAGCATAATTCACCTGAATCTCCCCGTCACCGGTCGGAGTCAGATAAAACGCCGGGTCAAACAATATTGCCTGGAAGGTATACAGCCCGGTGTTGGGATAATGCGGCACTTGATACCATTCTATGATGAACCGGTGATTAGCCGCGTCATTCATCCAGCATACCTGCCCGCCACTCCCCGGGTTCAAATCATCCCAGAAAAGACTTATCATATTATTGGGACTTCCGCCGCTGGGAATGCTGGCGTTGGTCCAAGCGGTGGAACTGCTGTAGCCCAAAGCTATCCACCCGTTTGAGCATATACTGACTTCGTTGTAATTGGTGCCGTAATACATAAAACTGAACGGCAAATTCACATGCCCGGTCTGATCATCGCCCAAATTCAAATTTGTTCCCGTTCCGCCGGCGGCGGGAGCGATTTCAATCCAATCGAAGGAAGGCGCGCCGTTGCCGTCATACGGGTCGTAAGCCCAATAGCCGTAGCTGTCCGGGCCCGAAGGCTGATAGCGTTCATCACCAACCGTTATGGTGAACTCGCCCTCACTCTCATAACCGCCATCGGCGGTGATATCCAGGGTGAAATCGACTTCAGCGCCGCTCTGCATCGATGGATCGGCTTCGATGCCGATATAGTTCGCCACCGCATTATCGCCCGCGGCTATATCGCCTACGGCGACATAATTGTTGGGTATAGTTATCAGCGGTTCGTCAGTGGCGATATACATCTCCACATTGGAAGCGTCAGTTGAACCATTGTTCATAATGTATACCGCGAAATCGGCGGTTTCGCCCGGATCGAGCTGATTGTTATTATTACCGGTGGGATCAGAAATAACCAAACGCTCGAATTCAATAATCGGCGCGTGAGCCATTATGCTGAAAACGGAAACCCAGGCGCTGTCGCCGCTGACGGCCGTCAATACAAACGGAATAGCGTGCATATCGGGAATGTCCGGCGTAACCTCAATCTCGAAACCATCGATGACCACTGCCAATAAGCCGGCGCCGATATCGCCATAAAAAGCGTTATCGTCGATTATGGTGGTGTAAATATCGTCTGTAGTGAGGGCAGCGTTCACATCTTCCGCCGTTTCAACACCAACATTTTCCAGAGTAACGGTGAGCATCACATCTTGTTCGCCGAAATCGAGCTGACCGTTGGGCATCCAGGCGGCCGCATCATTGATGTCCACGCTGTTGAAGGTTATATACGGACCATCCGCTGGAATCACCGGTATATCAAACTGATAAGGCAGACCGTTGTGGCAGGTAACCGTCAGCGTCAATTCGCCCGGCTGAACTACAGGCGAATCGAAATGAAGGGTCACCGAACCGGTCGCATCGGTGTAATCTACGCTGTAGACTTCGTCATTCTGCCCGCAGACCATAGCGTCTTCCACCGGAACCCCACTCTTCGTCACATTGACATCCAAATCGGACATCCCGATGTAAAATACCGGCAGATGGGTTACGGTCAGAACCTGCGGAACATTAGTCCAGGGGTCGATCGCACTGTCCCCCAGCCATAAGTAAGTCCGAATGTTCGATTCACCTAAGGTGCCGTGCATAACATAGACCGTGACATTGGCGAAATTCGACTGGTAACCGATACCCGCAAGCCCCTCGTCGTAGACCGCCTTGTAGTATTCCTTGTCGTAATCATGATTGGGAATAGTGTATGAAGGTACTATAGCGGCGTTTGTAGCCACACAGCCATAATCCGCCTTCATAAACGATTCCGAGAAACAGTTGCCATTATAACCCGGGAAGTCCATATTACTACAGCAGACATCGAAATGGATGAACAGTTTGTCGGCGTTGGTCAACTGATTGATATGAGTGGCGGTGAAATTGCCCGAAGGACCCCAACCCGTCCAAGCGGTTGTCGAGCCGTGTCCGCGATAATTCAATATCCCGCTGCCTTCATTGTTGAGGTAGTCGATGACATTCTGATTGGTGGCGCCAGCACCGCCGTAAGCCGTCCCGAATATCGGCGTCTGAATGGCATAGGGAAAGGTCCGAATCTGTTCTTTGCACTGGGTATATTTCAACGGATACTGTTGCTCATGAGCCACCAGTAATGTATGCTCCGCCCAGTTATCAGCGGTCGATGGTTCCAACAGGTAACCCATCAACTTGTTCATTTGATGCTGGAATTCACCCAAATTATCGTAGACAATCCGCCCGATAGCCAAATCAGCCAGATAATCGTTGTTGTAATTTGGCCAGGGGTCGACCATAGAGTACCAGGAATCCGACCAGGTGTTGCTCCAATAATACATCGGCATTATTTCATGACCGGTAGTCGGGCACCAATCGCCCACCATCAACACATATTCCAACCCGTCGGAAACATACAGGTCGTGAATATAGTCGTGAATCTGTTCCGCGGTGCTGAATCCGGGTCCTAAAGTTCGGACTTCGACACCCAACCCTTGAGCGTTGCGGAATTCCACCAGCGGTTCCAGAATATCCAGCGCCTCATCGGTGGCGACGATCAGATACTTCACCAGGAACTCATCGGTCGCCCCGCTCACCCCGATGTTCAATTCGTCATAATTGATAACGGTCGACCGGTACCAACCGGCGATTCGCGGGCTGACATCCTTTACCGGCTCGGTCTTGACCGCTTCATCGGAAATGCCGTAATATTCGAGTTTGACCACCATCTTGGTGGAAACAACCAACTCTTCAGTGACAGGATTGTAGCTGAACGGGGTTACCCGCAAAGGAACTACCCGCAAATCGCGCATAATCCCTATCTGCCCCAATTCAACCCTTTCTCCCGGATAGAAAGCGTTGGTGGAATAGACCTTTTCATCGAGATAGAATTCCGCCGCCGGTTTATCATCGGTGGTCGGCTTTTGGAAAGGATATATCTTATATCCTTCCAAAGTCATAGTCTCTTCGGAGACTATCGTCGCTTTCACCTTCGACATACCGGGAATCGCCGCCAATTCCGCCACAATCGGCAAAGCTGGCGACCCGATATCCTGAGTGGAAGCGAAGTGATGAAATTGCAGATAGTGGAAGATTTCACCCTCCACATCGACAGCTTCCACGAACATCCCCGGAACCTCAATTTGAATTAAGGTGCTTGAGCCGTCCGAGGACAGCGCCGTCACCTCACATTCGGATTCGCTCCAACCGTTGAACGACACCCAATCGGCTGAAAAAGCGAACACACTCAACAGTGAGGTGATTAACAATGCAGTGAGAATCCTGTTGATTGGATTTGACATAATTGCTCCAGATTAATTATAAGATTAAGGTTTAAATGATTAGTTTTGTTTCTCCTGAAAATAGTGATCAGTATGCATTCCCACGCGGGAGCGTGGGAACGA
>JABMRZ010000386.1 GCA_013202315.1 Candidatus Tariuqbacter arcticus
GCATGAAAATAATCGGCTCGCGGACTTGTGTTCCGGCTATTTTCAGGGTAAATCGGCAAATTATTTATCGGTTATGCACTTAAGTCAGCTTTTTCTCAACAGTCCCTCCAATGTAGTCATTCCCGCAAGCGAAGCGCGTCGGGAATCGATTCCGGACAAGCCGGAACGACGGTATTATGGGGATTACTTACGAACTGAGAAACCATATCAACGATTAGCCGACACCATCCAGAATTTTATGAAGTATAAAAAAATTGTTTCATTTAGAAAAAATTATTATTATATTATTTGATTAGAGTAATCTGGATTCTATTGTCGCAAGAGTACAAACTACATTCTCACTTATTTCGACAAAGAAGTGACGACAAATCATTATTTTCGCGTTAAACAATAGTATTCAATTATGAGGGACAAGAAAGAAAAAACGGAGGGAGAAAAGGAGTATGAACTCCGAAAATCATAGAGAAACGCAAGCTGAAGATTCAACTTTTCAACGATGAACCTGATCCCTGGGGGCCTTAGTATAGATGAAGATTTTTTTGGTGCGTCCGCATTCGGATGTGCCAGCGGCGCCGCCGCCCATAGGTTTGATGTATATAGCCGGCTATCTGCGTGAATACAGCAAAGGGCATGAAATTGAGATATTCGACAGCAGATTAAAGCAGAAGCCGCCGGATTTTATCGGAAAATTAGCAGGGGAAATATGCCCGGATGTGATTGGTATCACCGCCTTCTCTATGGAATCGGAGCAGGCTCACGCAATCGCCAAAGAGGTGAAGAATATTTTACCCGGCGTTCCCATCGTTTTAGGGGGACCTTACCCCAGTTCCGACCCGGATGATGCAGGGGCGGATTCCAATATCGATTTCCTAATATCGGGCGAAGGCGAAATACCCTTCAAAAAACTGCTCGATTCATTGAAAAACGGCGGCGGTTATGATTCCATTGGGGGACTCCATTTCCGCCGCAATGGCCAATTGGTGTCGACCGGGGTTGGCGCTATACATAAAGATTTAGATGAGATTCCGTATCCCGCCTGGGATATGATAGATTTGGAGGATTATTTTAGGCCCAGCGCCAGCAAGCGGCGGTTGACCAATCCGATTCAAATGAAAAATCGAGGGGTGTCGGTTTTTTCCACCCGGGGATGTCCCTTCGGGTGCACATATTGCCACAGCATATTCGGACGCCGTCTACGCAAGCGTTCGGCTGAAAATGTTATCGGCGAGTTGAAGTGGCTGAAGGAGGCGTTCGGGGTGGAGGAAATCGAATTCATCGACGATGTGTTCAACCTCGACTTGAAGCGGGCGAAGCGGATAATGGATTTGATGATTGAGGAAAACCTCAATCTGAAGTTTTCCTTTCCCAACGGTTTGCGAGCTGACCGGATGGACGAAGAGCTCATTGACAAAATGAAGCGGGCGGGATGCTACCGGATTAACTACGCCATCGAATCTGGTTCGGACAGGATTCAGCGGGTGATGAAGAAGCGGCTGAATTTGGCGCGGGCTAATGAGGTCATCGATTTCACAGCTTCCAGGAATATCAGCGTAGGCGGATTCTTCATGCTGGGGTTTCCCGATGAGACCGGGGACGAGATGCGCAAGACGATAGATTACGCTCTTAAGTCGAGGTTTCATACCGCTTCGTTTTTCATCCTGACTCCGTTCCCGGGGACGAAGATGTATCAGGATGCGGTGGAAGCGGGGTATGATATGGAGGCGATGTATTCCGATTATGGTCAGGTTTCTTCCAATCTTTCGAAAGTGCCTTCCAGGAAGATTGAGAAGATGAGGAAGGACGCTTTCAGGAAATTCTATTTCAATCCCAAACGGATGTGGAGCATATTCAGGACGACTCCGAATAAGATGGCGCTGCTGCGGAATGTGTTGAGGACGGCACGGATTTCGTTCTTGGGGAAGGAATATTAATAATGGAAGATGTTAGAATACAACTTGCTAAAAGACTCATCGACATTGATAATCCGGAGATAATATCGATTATTTATGAGAAATCTTTTGAATTGTTAAAAATGGAACTTGATAGGCATAATCGAATTGTAGAGAAAGGTAGAAATTATTTAAGTATGTGTCTGGTATTGATTGGGATAATATTAGCTTCTGTAAATTTTATATTTCGAGATTCTTCATTGGTCAATACTATTCCGAATTGGACTTTAACCACGATATTAATGACTCCGTTGATTTAGTCAAAAATCTAGATGATATAACCAAAATAAGATATTAAAACATATTGTATTA
>JABMRZ010000032.1 GCA_013202315.1 Candidatus Tariuqbacter arcticus
ATGCTGAATAAACTGAAGGAAATCAGCGAAATCAACCCGCTGTACAGCGGATCAGCGAAAATCAGCGGTTGAAAGAATAAAAAAATCTATCCATAAAAACAGCGAGGAACCATAATAAATCTTCTTTTTCCCTTGACTATTTCAAATATCTTTGCTATACTCTTTAAACTTTATCAATAAATTCGGAGTCGATATATGGAACAACAGGTTAAGGGTCTCCCCTCTAACGCTTACACGCTATTGAAAGAGGGGGAAATATACGACCCTTATGTCACCCCCAAGAAAATCATTCCCGAAGTCACCATGCGCTCGGTATTCATCGGCGTGATTATGGCGGTTCTATTTTCCTTCGCTGCCTGCTACCTGGGACTGGTGGCGGGGCAGGTCTTCGAAGCGGCAATCCCCATCGCCATCCTGGCAGTCGGACTGGCGGGAATGTTCGCCCGCAAGAGTACCATTTCCGAGAATGTCATCATCCAATCCATCGGATCCGCTTCCGGCGTAGTGGTGGCGGGAGCTATTTTCACACTTCCAGCGTTATATATCTTAGGGCTGGAAGTGAACCTTATGCACTCCTTCATCGCCTGTACCTTGGGCGGATTTTTGGGAATATTATTCTTAATCCCTCTACGGCGCTATTTCTGCGTGCAGGAACATGGTAGACTCCCATTTCCTGAAGCGGTCGCCACCACGGAAATCCTGGTTTCCGGTGAGAAGGGCGGCAAGGGGGCTAAAATGCTGGTCGTTTCCGCTGTAGCCGGCGGTATCTACGAATTCTTCGTGGACGCTATGCATATGTGGCCAATGCAGCTTCGGACTGATGTTATCTTGGGGAGTCTGGGAGCGACTTTGGCGGAAAAGACGCGGCTTATTTTCAAAATCAACGCATCAGCGGCAATTTTCGGGCTGGGCTATATCGTAGGGATAAAATACGCCTCCATCATCGCCGCGGGCTCGGTGCTGTCATTCCTGGTATTTCTGCCGTTGGTATTTTACATTGGTCAACATGTTCCCGGTATTTTGCCGCCGGGATCGATACCAATTTCAGAAATGACTGAATTGCAGGTTTTCGGCGAATATGTGCAGAAAATCGGCATCGGCGCCATCGCTATGGCGGGGATAATCGGCATCATCAAGATGGGGAAGATAATCGTCACTTCCTTTTCGGTCGGCATCCGCGAAATCATCAGAGGCACCAAAGCCGAAACCGAAGCCGGCCCTCGCACTGATACCGACATCGATATTAAATATGTCATTATTCTCTTGGGTGTGGTTCTGATATTAATTTTCCTCGCCTTTTGGGCTTTTTCGGCGGAGGCGGGTTCGACCGGCTTTGCTCTGAAAGTCGCCTTCGTTGGATTAATTATGATAGGCGCTCTCGCCTTCCTCTTCACCCCGGTGGCGGCTCGCGCCATCGCCATCATCGGCGTCAACCCGGTATCGGGTATGACTTTGATAACCCTGATAATCGCCTCTCTTGTGCTTCTTTCAATCGGGTTAAGTGGATATATCGGGATGACGGTGGCTTTGATTATGGGCTGCGTGGTATGCACCGCGCTGTCAACTTCGGGAGCCTTCATCTCCGACTTGAAAATCGGCTATTGGCTGGGCAACACCCCTCGAAATCAGGAGCGTTGGAAATTCCTCGGCATCGTAGTATCCGCTATTGCGGTGTCATTAGCGCTGCTCTTGATACACAAGTCTTATGGTTTCACCATCGACCACATCAGCATTTTGGAAGGGGGCGTTTCTAACCCGGCAATTCCCGCGCCCCAAGGTAATCTGATGGCGGTCATCATCAAATCGTTGATGATTGAGTCGGAAATTCCTTATTTGCTTTATGGAATCGGCGCGCTTTGCGCGGTGCTTTTGGAGATGGCGGGTGTGCCGCCGCTGGCTTTCGCATTGGGAATGTACCTGCCGATTCAGATAAATATGGCGGTATTCTCCGGCGGTGTGGTTTCCTGGATAGTCGGAAGGAAGTCCAAGAAGATGGAAGAGGCTAAGAAGGTAGGTGAATCAACGCCGAAGGAGCGCGGAATCTTGATAGCTTCAGGCTTCATTGCCGGGGCAGCGTTGATGGGAATCATCGGAGCGCTGTTGAACCTGCCTGCTATCGGCAAACCCATTCGCTTCATCTCCGTCGGCATCAAGTATGTTTCCGAAACTGTCGCGGATACCGGCGTTGTAGTCTGGAAGACCGGCGACCATTTGCATTACTTTGATACCATCGGAGGTCAATTCATCAGTCTCGCCGGCTTCATCGGGCTGTGCCTCTTCGTCTATTTCTACGCAAAGGGCAAATCAGCGAAGTAGTTACAATAAAATGTTCAATAATGAAGAAGTCCGGGTTATTCTGCCCGGACTTTCTTTTAAAAATAGCTGCGAGCTGCGAGTCTCAGGTCTCAAGTCTCGTGTCTCAAGAAGACTGTAGGGTGGGTTCTTAACCCACCGTTAATCCCATTTTACATTTTACATTTTTCATTCTAAATTCGACAGTGGGTTCTCAACCCGCCTTCATCATCTGGTATGATTCATTCAGTATTCAGTATTCAACTCCCCAGCCATTCAATTTCCCCATTTTCAATATCATAATATGCCGCCGTCAATTCAACCCTTTTCAACCGCACAGCTCTCCTGATTATTTGACTGCCGTTAATAATATCATTCATAGCATTGAGGGCGTTTTCTTTAGCGGCTGCTTCCAGCAGTTCAGCGCCAGTGAGTTCAGGATTCTTCGTTCTCACCGATAGAATTGCGGGTTTTATCTTGGCGGTTATTCCATCGACAGCTTCGCTCATCTCAATATTCTCTATCGCCATTGAAATAATCCCGCAATTCCGATGCCCCAATACTACCACCAATGATGTGCCGATATGTTCAACTCCCAATTCCACCGAACCGAGCGCAGCCTTATCGCAAATATTCCCCGCCACCCTGATGACGAAGAGATCGCCTATCCCTTGATCGAAAATGTATTCCGGCGGAGTCCGCGAATCAGAACAGGTTATAATAGTGGCGAACGGCTTCTGCCCTTTTGCGGTGGTTTCCGACCGGCGTTGAGCGTTAACGCGGGGGAAGGTGGATTTTTCTGTTATGAATCTTTCATTCCCCCGCTTTAATTTGATCAAGGCTTCTTGGGGTGTAATAGTCATTCCCCCTTATGAGTTATTTGTGTATATTCGCAGTTATTAATGAGAGCGGAAAATATTTTACAACTTGTAGCCGAGAAATGCGCTTTTTGTAGGGGTTTAAAATTTTGAACCCCCACCAAGATGTCAAACATTAATTATTCGTATCAGAACCTCTTGCATAAATCATTAATTAACAATATTGTCATTCTGAACGAAGTGAAGGATCTCATAAAAGTATAAGTCATTGAAAAACAGGAGATTCTTCACTTAGTTCAGAATGACAATATTGTTAATTAATGATTTATGCAAGAGGTTCTGATACGAATAATTAATGTTTGACA
>JABMRZ010000387.1 GCA_013202315.1 Candidatus Tariuqbacter arcticus
AAACTGGCGATATCGACAATTTTTTGTCGATGTTCATGCAATAAGCGCCTAATAATGGTACTTTCATGCCGGTAAATGGTCTTATGTAATTGGTGATTTGGACTTGGTATTTTTTATTTTGCTTTGAATTCATCATATGCGATTTTTCCAACTGTAAGGTTCTCCGGTAAAGGAGACTCTTCGTCCAAATCGAGACATTTGAGAATGCCAGGAAGCTCTTCCTTATAGCGATAACCGCTTTCAGGGCAAACCATAATGCCATTACCATCAAGATTTTTTAGTCTATGTCCATGCCGGCTCATCCACCCTGCCTGCTTTGCGGGAACGCCCATCATCAGCGCGTAATCAGGAACATCCTTGGCGATTACCGCCCCAGCTCCAATGAAAGCGTACCGTCCGATGGTGATTCCGCAGACAATAGTGGCGTTAGCGCCGATGGTGCATCCTCTCTGCAGAATCGTTTTTTCATAGAGCGAATGACGAACCACCTGCGAGCGTGGATTGGTGACATTGGTCAGGACACAGGATGGACCTAAAAAGACATCATCTTCGATTATCGCGCCGGTATATATGGAGATATTATTTTGTACTTTCACATTATTGCCAATGATCACATCCCTGTCCACATTACAGTTCTGGCCAAAAATGCATTTCTTACCGATTTTAGCTCCCTTCATAATGTGAGAGAAATGCCATATTTTTGTGCCAGCGCCGATTTCGCAGGGTTCATCAACTATGGCGGTGGGATGTACGAAACAGGGCTTTTTCTCCACCGGCTTATTTTCTTTGACCACGGCAGGCCTGCCTTCCAATGCAGCTTGGCATTGGTTTAATATTTTCAGCACTCGCAGACCCTCCTTGCCGTCGGTGCTGGGTTGACGGCGGGAATTAATACATTCAATGAAGTGTTTGCATTCCAATTTCAAGGGTTCTGTAGGTTCAACCTCCACCACTTCCGCATTAGCCTTGATGGCGGTAGGGATACGATTCTTCCATTCCACTTTGTGTGGATACAATTTCAGCTTCTCTTCGATAGTGTCATCGAACACCGCCATCTTATCCGAGCCCACTACCACTAATCTCTGCTCTTTGAAGGGGTGCAGCCATGATACAAAGATATGGGCGCGGACACCACTGGGGAAGCGGAATTCACTTAGGGTAACATCCACCACATCTTCGCTAAGGTAGCTGCCGCCCTGGCAAGCGACTTCTATCGGCTCTTCCTCCAGTAAATTAAGCATTACTGATATGTCATGCGGTGCGAAGCTCCACAGAATATTTTCTTCCACTCGAATCTTACCTATGTTTAACCGATTGGAATAGAGGTACCTCACTTGTCCTAATTCTCCATCGCTGATGAGCTGTTTCAATTTACGGACAGCGGAATGATACTGCAGGATATGTCCAACCATAAGAATGCTCCCGTTTTTCTCCGCCAGCTCTACTAATTCCTGACCGTCAGACACTTTTATTGCCAGTGGCTTTTCCACGAAAACATCCTTACCCGCTTCCAGAACCAGTTTAGCCATCTGGTAGTGTGTGACAGCTGGAGTGGCTAAAACCACAGCCTGTACCTCTCCATCGGCGATTGCTGTCTCAAAATCAGAACAATATTTTACTTTAGGATATTTGTCGGTCAAAACATCCTTAACTACTGGATTGGGATCGCATACTGAATGCAGAACACCCAATTGATCAAAATTACGCACTAAGTTCTTGCCCCAGTGCCCCATTCCAGCGACTAATATTTTGATACTCAAAGGTGACTACTCTTTCTCTCTTATAATGTTCTATCGGGGAAAATCCCCGTCCTGCAATTTGATTTAACGCATTACGCTTTCTTCACATTAGGATAGCTGCCTTGAATCCCATCCATTCGGCTGTTGACGCCTTCGATTTCATGATTATACTTATCCATTCGACCATGGTTGGCGAACATTCTTGCCCGCTTCGCAAGTTCATAATCATTGGATAGTATAGCGCCGGCGTCACCGTATGCGCCGAGATTCTTCCCAGGATAAAAACTAAAGCAGGTGAAATCGTTAAAAGCGCCGATAGGCTTCCCATTATAGGTCGAACCGTGCGCTTGAGCGGCATCCATAACTACTTTCAAACCGTATTTATCCGCCAGAACAAACATCTCCTCCAATTGGACCGGCTGACCAAAAAGGCAAACCGGTATTATTGCCTTCGTTTTTGAAGTTATTTTCTCCTCGATTAAATCTATATCTATATTATATGTTGTCTCATCGCAGTCGACAAAAACGACCTTTGCCCCAGCACTGGTTATCGCTTCTGAAGTGGCGATGAAGCTGTTCGCAGCAGTGATGACTTCATCCCCAGGTCCCACGCCTAAAGTTTTCAGAGCGATGTAGAGAGCATCGGTTCCATTACCCACACCGATACAATGCTTGGCTCCACTATAGTCGGCAAAGTCTTCTTCAAAGGCTTTAACATATTTACCGTTTATGAAAGCAGATGATTCGATGACCTCTTGAACAGCGCTAAGGATTTCATCTTTTATCTCAGCATATTGTGCCTTGAGATTGACAAAAGGAATGTTCATTCAATAACTCCCTTGGATAGAAATTAAGATTTTATTTTTTTGTTCTAATATTTTGTTTCCAATATTTCCAAGTTCTTAATCGACCATTCAGGTATTAATTCATTCGGTTATCAATTCTATTCAGCATGCAGTAATTACTAAACATAACCGAATTACTTAAGTTCATTATAAAAAAATCTGTCATTCCCGTGAAACAGTCTGTCCGAAAATGTGTTAAAACCAAGAAGTTACTGGAAATAATGGATATGATGGATATATCAACTTCTAGTATTTCCATAATTTCCATAATAG
>JABMRZ010000388.1 GCA_013202315.1 Candidatus Tariuqbacter arcticus
GACCCTTCACTGCGTTCAGGGTGACACTTTTTCAAGACTTTTGCAAGAGCCTCGAAACAAATATAAATTGCACCAATTAATAATGATAAAAACGACTACACTTCAAAATTTGATTATCATACCAATTAAGGTTAAATTCAAATAAGATGAAACAAACGCATACCAAAATGGAAATCAAATGGTAACCGAAGAAAAAGTCAAAGAGGCTGTCGCCCAGGTAATCGACCCCGAAATCAGACTGAATGTCGTGGACTTAGGATTCATCTACGGCATCGAAGTTGAGGAGGGCAATGTAGACATCAAAATGACATTGACTACCAGAGGATGCCCCCTGCACCAACTCCTGAGTAAACAGGTCGAAGAGGTGGTACACTCCATCGAAGGGGTAAAATCCGTAAAGGTGAATTTGGTCTGGGACCCGCCTTGGAGTCCGAAAATGATGACGGATTCGGCGAAAAAATTCCTCGGATTCCGAGATGATATGATGGAAGAGTAATCACTGTTGGGGGAATGAAAAATAGAAAAACTCACGCTTTAGGGCTGATTTCCGGCGGGTTGGACAGCGGATTAGCCGCCGCGCTTCTGATGAAGCAGGGGATCGAGGTCACCGGTGTCAATTTCAACACCGGCTTCTGCACACTCGACCATCGACGGCAAATGGGAAAAGGCTCGAAAGATAAACTCGAAAACCCGGCGCTGAAAGTGGAGAAGAAACACCTCTTCCCGGTGGAATTGGTCGACATCAGAGCTGAATTCCTGAAAATGGCCGCCAACCCCCGATACGGATACGGTAAAAACGCCAACCCCTGCATCGACTGCCGGATAATGATGTTGATAAGAGCCAAAGAGATGATGGATGAAGTTGGAGCTGATTTCATCTTCACCGGCGAAGTTCTGGGACAGCGCCCGATGAGCCAAATGAGGAACACCCTCGAATTAATCGAACGCCATTCAGGATTGGAAGGGTATCTGCTCCGGCCCCTCTCGGCGAAACTGCTCCCCCCAACCATCCCGGAAGAAAAGGGTTTGGTGGACAGGTCAGAGTTGTTGGGATTTCAAGGCCGCACCCGCAAGCCTCAAATAGCCTTAGCCACAGAATTGGGAATCGAAGACTACCCCTCTCCCGCGGGAGGATGCTGCTTCCTCACTGACCCCGGCTACGCTAAGAAATTCTTCGATTTATTAGAACATCGGGATAAGCGTAATATCGACTTGCAAGATTTCACCCTGCTCAAAGTCGGACGGCATCTGCGGGTAAAAGATGATTTGAAAGTCATTGTTGGGCGGGACCAACAAGAAAATAACTTCCTCCAACGCTATTCACCGCGATTCACTACCCTCGAAGTGGTCGATGCGCCCGGGCCTGTTGCATTAATGGAAGGAACCGACATTATGGAGAACCGCCGGATTGCGGCGGCGATCACCGCCCGCTACAGCGATGCGCCGAAAGATAGAATCGCCAAAGTCAGAGTCTTCAACAATTCCGGAGAAAGCGTAGTGGAAGTGATGCCTGTTGGAAGTGATAAGACAAATGAGTGGCTGATAAAATGAAAATGAATATCCCCGGCTTAATCATAACCGCCATATTAGCCTTCAATATCCTTTGCCTGTTAATTTACTTCTTTATAAGGTTCTGGCGGCACGACCGGCGGCTTGATAATGACGAACGACACAATGAATAATTGTATCGAACCAATCACCGGCAACCGGCTGCTGGCGGCCGTTTACCATTCACCGCTTAATAATGAGAGTAACCGAAAATCTTGTTCGGCATAATAATTATAATCATAGGCTTAGCTATGCTGCTGTTTGGCTTGATACCGATAGGATTATTCCCTTTTTCGGTAAAGGGGGTGAACATTCATAATAATTGGGTGAGAATGGCGGGGCTGGCAATTATATTAGGCTATGGAATTATGAGATTTGCGCCGAGGGAGATATATTTTGTGGGTCTAATCATACTTGCAGCCAGCCTCCCCTTGATTATCATAGCCATCATAGTCCATATATCATCGGGGTATTAACCGTAAATTAAAATAAAGACAGGTAGATATACCAGCGTTTATCCACTATATTGTACAAAAAAGAAATAATTATGTTCAATATTTTATACATATTGCTTTTTTTGTTTTTCATCTCGATTGGGACAGCTTTGTTGGTATTTAAAGTAATTCCGGTGGGGAAGGTAATTCGCGAGATCAAACTTAAACCAGTTGATAACAAATGGATACGCATATCGGGAATCGCTTTCATCTTCGGCGCGGTGGTGTTTATATTAGGATTTGGCGTGACCTCCATCATTGCGGCGGGGCTGTGGTTCATAGGGCTGATAGCCTTAATTGTCGCATTAATAATCGAAATTGAATCGAAATAAAAAAGGAATGATATTTGCAATTTAGATTGAGTCAGTTTTCGAACGATAGCTCTCATTCCCTTAATAGCCAACGAATCCATTACCTATATTCAGACAATTGAAATCATTCACAATCACATAGTATTCAACGGGGCAACAATTATGAAAGACGAAAAAGAAGCAAAGGTTCAAGAGAGTAAATATGAACCTCCGAAAATCTTGGAAAAGAAAGAGCTCAAAATTGAACTCTTCAGCGATGAACCCGATCCCTGGGGTCCGTGCGGTCCATAATACTATGAATCCTATGATTCAGCTATGCTGGTGTTTGTCTTTTCGTTGATAAACAGGAAAAGTTATATATTCAAGGGAAGACCGCAGCATAACGCCGACTCACTTTTAAAAATCGAGGTAAATATCATGAAAAAATCTATTAAAGGCTTAAGAAACACTTTGAATTTAAAGCTCTTGGGAATCTCGCTCACGATTGTCGCTTTAATTTCAATGAATAGTTTCGCGGAAATCGAATTCACAAAACATACCATCAAATCCGACTTCGACGGTGCCAATTCCTGCTATGCAATTGATGTCGACGGCGACGGAGACATTGATGTGCTCGCCACCGCTCAAAATGACAACGAAATCGCCTGGTGGGAAAACGATGGAAGTCAAAATTTCATTTACCATATAATCAAATGCGGTTTCGATCAACCTTACTGCGTTTATGCAGAGGATGTGGACAGCGATGGTGACATCGATGTGCTCGGCGCCGCTAGAGCCAACAAAGATATCATCTGGTGGGAGAACGATGGCAACGAAAACTTCACCGAGCACCTCATCGATGGAAACTTCAAAAATGCCACCTATGTCTTCGCCGCCGATGTCGACAGCGACGGCGATATCGATGTGCTCGGCACAGCTGATTCCGATGATGAGATCGTATGGTGGGAAAACGATGGTAGTCAGAATTTCACCAAAACCATCATCGATGGCAGCTACGATGAAGCCATCTGCGTCAGAGCGCTGGACTTCGATCTCGACGGCGACATCGATGTCATCGGCGCCGCTAAAAGAGCCGATGATATCTCCTGGTTTGAAAATGACGGCAGTCAGAATTTCACCAAACATACCATCGATGGAAGCTTCGATGGTGTCCGCTGCTGTTTCGCTATAGACCTGGATGATGACGGTGATATCGATATGCTCGGCGCCGCTGAGAATGCAGACGACATAACCTGGTGGGAAAATGACGGCAGCCAAAACTTCACCGAACACACCATCGCCGGAAGCTACAACGGCGCATACAGCGTTTACGCTGAAGATATGGATGGCGACGGCGACCTCGATGTCCTCGGTGCGGCAAAAAACGAAGACGATATTACCTGGTGGGAAAATGACGGCAGCCAGAATTTCACCGAACACACCATCGATGGTGATTTCGGCAATGCAAAATGCGTCTTCGCTATAGATATCGACGGCAACGGCAATATGGATGTCCTCGGCGCCGCTTATGGTGATGGTGATGTCGCCTGGTGGGAAAACCTCACCGGATTCACCGGTGGTGTGGAACTGCCTATCCCCCGCGACGATTATGTGATGATTGGTATTCCCGTAATAGTCGAAGACGGCGACCCGGTTGAACTCTTCGGTGACGACTTCAACAATACCACACCCGGAATCCCCAACTGGCGTGTCAGCAGATGGGACCCCATAAACCAAAAATATGTCCGCTATCAGGAACCGGACTACCCGCCTGTCGGCGGCGATCAGGACCCCGATCCCTTCGACCCCGGCTTGGGCTATTGGGTGGTGCAGGATGTGGTCGATAGCTGTATCCTTGATATTGAAGAAGAACAAAATATCGGCTCCGTTCCCCAAGAAGAAAGATGGAGCGTCAGATTATATACTCCCCAAGGCGGGACTTGTAATCTGAATCAATTGGCTAACCCGTTCCATTATATTTATGACTGGCGGAATACCCATTTTACCAATGGCATCGAGGAAAAAACTATTCTCGAAGCTGTTTGTGCAAACTGGATAAACGGATACGCTTATATTTGGAGAACCGACACAAAAGAATATGCGCCTATCAATTTTTACGGTTGTTCAAATTATAATATTGGTGTTTGGGAAGCATTTTGGCTGGTACGAACTTATGATTTCAACGGCGTAGATATGGATATCCTTTTTACACCACAGGGGATGTCTGATGGGGGTAACTATGTTGAAGAGATATTTGCTTTCGATTCTGAAAATGAATGGGAACTGCAATTGGTAGTTATGTCCGTTGATGGAGAATACCGTGATCAATATAATAAGATCGGCGCCGATTCATTGTCATCGGATGATTACGACATTTTAGATGCTGTGGAATTTAATCCATACACCTCAAATTTTGTCCAGCTTTTCTTCCCTCATCCCGAATGGGAAGAGTTTGCGGAAAACTTCACTTACGACTACCGTTCAATCGATTTCAGCCAGCCCAAAGAATGGGATTTCACCGTCAGAACATATAACCTGACTAACACTGAATTTGAAATTACCTGGGAGAACATCATCGATATTTCGGAAGAATATTCCTTCACGCTGGAAGATTTGGACAATGGAAACTTCATCCCCGATATGCGGGAAACAAGCGGCTATACCTTTATGAGCGGTTCGTCTTCAATGACAGAAATTCATTTCCGTTTGACTGTGATATATACTCCTTCTGCGGTCAACGATAAGAACATCAATACGCCGGATTACTTCGGGCTATATGCCGCATATCCCAACCCATTCAACCCCACTACTATACTTTCCTTCAACCTGCCGAGGAGTATGGATGTTTCACTGGTGGTATATGATGTATTAGGGAGGGAAGTCGATAGATTGTATGAAGGGTGGTGTTCCGCCGGAAATTATGAAGTTACTTTCGACGCTTCAGGACTGCCAAGCGGTATATATTTCGTCGATTTCGATGCAGGTGATTTAAGCCAGACTCAAAAACTGCTTTTGTTGAAGTAACTCTAAAAATCCTCAAGCTCAGCAATATTGGGGCGGCTATGCCGCCCTTTTTTTATGATGATTATTTGGAGGTTCCACTTATAGTGATTCTTGAAAATTTTGTCCTAATATCATCTGTAGGGGTTTGATTAATCAAAC
>JABMRZ010000389.1 GCA_013202315.1 Candidatus Tariuqbacter arcticus
ACGATATTGTGATTAGTCATTCACGTAATCAATCGACTTTTGCAAGAGGTTCTATGGGATTGAATTAATAAAAACCATAGTGAAATGGATAATCATGCCACATAGTTATACAAGCATTGTAGTCCATTATATTTTTAGCACCAAAAACCGTGAAAAAATAATCGCGCCAGATTTGCAGAAACAGCTTTGGCTGTATTTGGACGAGATTGCCAGTAAAAACAAGATGAAAGCGCTTGCTATAGGAGGTACTGAAGATCATGTTCATCTGCTTCTTTCCCTGCCGGTTTCGATTTCAGTTGCTAAGGCAGTTCAATTGATAAAGGGCAGCTCGTCTAAATGGATTCATGATACTTTTATAGAACACTCTAATTTCCAGTGGCAAACAGGATATGGAGCATTCAGTATAAGTATTTCTCATATCGAGCGCACAATTGCTTATATTCATGGTCAGAAGGAACATCACAGACGAAAGACATTTATGGAGGAATGCACTCTTTTCTTACAAAAACATGGTATTGATTTTAATGTTGGGAATTCATAAGGATCCTTCCCCACAAATGAATTTGTGGGCTATTATCCTTCAATCCAAAACTGGAATAATAGCCCAGCGATTTATCGCTGGGGGACAAATCGAACCGCAAAATATCGAATGTTAATTACATATAGCTTTAGCGGTCCTTGAGAGACGGATTTAATTCCGGCGATTCTTTCCCAGCAATAAATTGCTGGGCTATTACCAATATTCTACCGTATGAACGATCATATATTTAGGATATATAAATGAAAAAAGAACTTAAAGTAATCGGCAAGCCGACCCCGAAATTGGACGCTAACATCAAAGCAGCCGGGCAAGCTGTCTATGGGAATGATATTGTGTTGCCGAATATGCTCTATGGAGCGATACTGCGCACCGAACATCCCCTAGCGGAAATTCTGTCGATCGACACTTCGAAAGCTAAACAGCTCCCCGGCGTGGTTTGCGTTATCACCGCCGACGATGTCGATGTGAATAACATCAGTTACAAGCGGGACCATCCCATTTTGAAAAAGGGGAAGGTCAATTGCATCCGCGACGAGATAGCCGCCGTTGCCGCTGAAACGAAGGAAATCGCGCAGAAAGCGTTAAGCCTTATCGAAGTGAAATACCGGGTTAAGGAAGGCATCTTCGATCCCTTTGAAGCCTTGAAAGAAGACGCTCCGCAAATCAATGAATTTTCAACCGACGAACAGAACAAGAACATCGCTCACGCATTTCATTATGAACATGGAAACCTTCAGGAACAGAAGGATAAAAGCGTCTGTATTGTAAAAAGGCGCTATAATATGCCCCGCGTGACACACTGCTGTCTGGGCACCTGCGCTATTACAGCCGATTATTCGACAGTGGAGAACAGGCTTACGCTGTATAGTGGAACACAAGTCCCCTTTCTCTATCAGCGAGACATAGCGCGCGCCTTGAAAATGGAACCGTCCCGAATTCGGATTATTCAGCCGGTCATCGGCGGCGGTTTCGGCAGTAAGCTGGATATGTATCCTTATGAACCCATCTGCGCCCTGCTGTCCATTAAAACCGGACAGCCGGTTCAAATCGTCTACAGCCGGGAAGAGGAATTCCTCGCTTCGCCCACCAGACAGCCTATGGTGATGGATATTACCACCGGCGCTGACAAGGAGGGGAAATTCACCTTCCGGGAAGCGAAAATCATTATGGATAACGGGGCTTACACTTCCTGGGGAGCGACCACCCCGTTTGTGATGATGCAGACCTTTTCATCTTTGTATCAAGTTCCCGCCTGCCTCTTCGATGCTTATGCGGTCTATACCAATAACACTTTCGCAGGGTCGTTCAGGGGATACGGCAACCCTCAAGCCACCTTTGCGCTGGAACGGAATATCGACCTGATGGCGGAAGAAATGGGAATGGATAAGGCGGAAATCCGCTTGAATAATGCGAATTTTGAAGGGGAAATTACCGGGCAGGGACTTCAGTTTAAAACCTGCGGGCATAGAGCAGCCCTCGAAACAGTAATAGATAAAAGCGGATACAACAAGCGAAAAAGCAATGATAATTCGGGAAGATATAAAAAGGGAATCGGCTTAGCTTCAATGCTTCATGTAGGCGGCGGCGCTAAAATATACCCCTCGGACGGCTGCGGCACCACGGTAAAATTCGATAGTTTCGGATATCTGACCATTATCACCGGTTCCACTGAAATCGGACAGGGGTCTGAAACGGTTCTGGCTATGATCGCTTCGGAGGAATTGGGAGTTGATATGGGAAAAATCAGAATCATAAACACCGATACCGATATTAAACCCTGGGATGTGGGAGTGCATGCGTCTCGAACGAGTTTTGTCGCCGGAAATTCGCTTTTGGGAGCGATTAACAAGTTAAAAAATAAAATTTCTCCCAAAGCGGCTCAACTCCTGAAAACAAATGTCGAAGACCTAATATATGAAAACGGACTCATCACATCCCGCAAAACCGGCGAGTCGATTAAACTCGATAAAGTGGTCAGGGAGATTCATTTTCGAGCGCCGAATGAACTGTGTATCGAATCATATTATTATGAACCGGACAGTGAATTTCAGGACAAAGGATATAAAGGGAATGTTTCCGGCGCCTACGCTTTCGCTGCGCAGGCGATTGAAGTTGAAGTCGATACCTATACCGGAAATGTTAAAGTTCTGAATGTGTATGTCGCCCAGGATGTCGGCAGAGTATTGAACCCTCTGGGATTGGCAGGTCAGATAGAAGGAGGGGTTGTTATGGGAATGGGCTATGCTTTAACCGAAGAATTAATCGTGGAAAAGGGTCGGGTGCTCACGCTAAGTTTTCATGATTACAAACTGCCTACCGCCTGCGATATTCCCGAAATTCATTTCTATCCCATAGAGACGCTGGACAAAGCGGGTCCCTATGGCGCAAAAGGAGTCGGCGAAGCGCCGCTTATTCCTACACCCCCTGCCATTGCAAATGCGGTATCCGATGCGATAGGCGTCAAGATAGATGGTCTGCCGATTACCCCGGAAAAGGTGCTAAAAGCGATGAAGAAGAAGAGCTAAGGCACAGCCAACGATAACGGCGAAAGTTTATTCCCCATGTTAATTTTTATTTATTGAGGCTCTTGCAAAAGTCACGAAAAGGTGTAACCCTGAACGCAGTGAAGGGTCTCTCTATATGTTAAGTTTATAATAAACAAGAGATTCT
>JABMRZ010000390.1 GCA_013202315.1 Candidatus Tariuqbacter arcticus
ACAATCTGCTGATTAGAATAGATAACCGATTAAATTCTAAATTCTTAATTTTAAATTTCTTTGGCTAGCATTTTATTCTAATAACTCCCCTTGATTATCCTCATTGTTTTTCATATTACTGCTCGCTTTTCTAAAAGTAACATTCCCCGGTCTGGGATAATCGACCTTTTTGCCCTGGAGCAATTCAGCTACCGTATAAATTTGCAGACGCGGATGCTTCCCCCAAGGCGATTCATAGAATCCAGCGCCCGCAGCTTCGACCATCATCGGCTTAGTGGGTTCTCGAAATGAGATAATCACACCGATTTCTGCCTTCTCCCTATCCACCACCCCGCGAAGGTCTCGAACATCACGCACGGTAGTTCCGCCCGATTTAACCGAGAATAGAATTTGCTTAGTTTTGCCGCCGGCATGTTCGTCGTGGAAATAAAGCCGTCCATCGATTCCCGCATCAGGACCCCGCTTCTCCTGCGATTTCACCGGTCTTGCCCCCACTAAACCCAAAGCCCACCACTGAAATTGAAACCGGTCCTGTTGAATCAATGCTTCCGCATCCGGCAAAGACACCGGTTCCCCCACGACTTCATAATTCGCCTTTTCACCGAAAATATCATTCAAACGATGCTTGATGAGGGTTACTGCCAAATGAGTGATGTCGATGCCTATCCAACTCCTATGGAGTCTTTGTGCCGCCACGATTGTAGTCCCGCAGCCGCAAAACGGGTCTAATATTGTATCACCCTCATTACTGCTGGCGCTGATGATGCGTTCCAACAGCGCCTCCGGCTTCTGAGTGGGATAACCAAGTCGTTCTTTTGCCGAAGCGTTAATGTGCGGAATTTCCCACCAATCCCCAAGACGGACGCCCTTAGATAAATAGATTTTATATGGCTCCCGCCCCTTTCGTTTTTGCCACCTAAACCAGCGGCCGTCATCATCTTGTTTGTAATGACTATCCTTTTTCCCTGATCTTTTACCATAAGGGATACGGATATCATTGAATTTTGCTCTATCAGTCTTTCTATAAAAAAGGATTATATCGTGTAGTCGCTGGAATTTATTACTAACAGCGGTATAACGGCGATAACACCAGGATATTTCATTTGAAAAGTTCCCCGCCCCAAATACCGCATCCATCAGCATCTTGAGGTAATGACTGGCGGTCGGATCACAATGCAGATAAATACTGCCGGTCGGCTTCAATGCCCTCTCCAATTCCACCAAACGCGGCGTCATCATCGACAAATACGCCAGCATATCATTATCGCCCAGGAACTTGCGAAACGCCAGCATAACCTGAGACACCCTTCCGCCAGCTTCTATCGTCTCCTCGAAAGCTTCAGCCGCCGCTTGATCCCAACCCCAGGTATCCTCGAAAGCCTTGATTTGCGCCGCCGAACGAGTCCCATTCCGCTCGGCAAAGATGACATTATAATTCTGATTGCTCTTGAACGGTGGATCAAGATACACCAAATCCACCGACTCGTCTTTGATGTATCTTCTTAAAACATCTAAATTATCACCATAATATAGTTTGTTTGCGCCTTGCATATCACACCTTTTATATTGGTTCTTCGCCGCATTCTGTGGGTAGTGCGAACTAAATAACCACGAATGAACACGAATAAAACACTAATGATAAAGATACCGCTGAATGCAAGAAAATCTATTCATAAATACTGTTGAATAACGATGAGGCAGAATACGCTGATATAAATCAGCGAAATCAATTCTAATCAACGAAAATCAGCGGTTCAAAGAATAAAAAGATTTACCCATATGAAACAGCGAGGAACCTTTTTCTATTCAAATTACCGCATCCTTCACAATTTCCTTACCCCGCTTGAACGCCTGCAAATTGGCAGGCCCCGTCTTCTTGGGAGCCAGCTTTGTTATAGCGTATTCCCAATGTTCATCATCTATCCCCGAATACGGCGCCATTGCCCCCAAAACGACAGAATTCGCCAATCGTATATTACCTAACGAAGCTGCTATTTCGGTGGCGTCGATGATTATCGTATTCTTAACTTTCGCTTCAACCTGTTCCAATGGCTTATCAGGGTATCTCAACTTCTTACCCGCGATTGGCGGAACCAGCGAATACGGGATGGCGAACAGAATCCCGTCCGGCTTCAACTCGTGGCAAAACCTCAGCGCTTCCGCCGCCTCAAAAGCCAAGATTATATCCGCCTGACCATTCTCTATCAAGGGCGAATAGACCTTTTCGCCATAACGAATATGCGAAGTCACCACTCCTCCGCGCTGGGACATCCCATGAACTTCGCTCTTCTTGGTATCCAACCCGGCGTGATGAGCGGCGGTGCACATTATCTCCGAAGCCAAAATCACCCCCTGCCCTCCCACTCCGACCAGTAGTATATTCATTATATCCATACTAAATTTCTTTATATTATTGATTATCTATAAGTTAGTTGTATCGAGTATGTTAAATTGCAAAAGCGAGTAGCGAGTAGCCCGGATTCTCTGAATCCGGGTTGAAAAGTCTCGCGTTGGGTTTAAAAGTAAGAATCCCCGGCTTCGGAGAAGCCGGGCTACATTTTAATATTTACAAACCGTGGAGTCGGGGTTGTCTCAACCCCGATATCAAGAAATTAATCACAATTGATCATAGATTTTCAAAGTACTAAAGTGTTACCTCTTTCGAAGTCCCCTAAAACCGATAGCTGATATTGGGGAGGGGAAATAATTGCATCAGTAGTATCCGCCTTTATTTAACAGCGCTTCAATCACCTCGCCATATTAGTTCTAATAAATCGAACGATTTTTCGACAAGTCTGGTTCTTGTCGGTCCCGCAGGTTCGTGAAGCAGTTGATGTTGGATTTCGATGTATTTGTTTCTGAATGACCTGGCTTTTTCCCCTTCGTATGCTTCAGCCGTCCACTTCAGCGCCGCATCGTCCCATAATGCTTTATATTCTTCAGGCAAATAATTAAGATACCCCTTTTCATCCACATTCGAACCATGCCAAATATCATATACAGGCTGGTCGTCGCCCAAAATGTAAGGGATCAGGTATAAATTCAACAGCATCGTTTGGATAAACTTACCCTCCGCCTTTTTAAGCTGACCGCTTTTATAATACGCCAGCGCCCAACTCAAATACTGAAAAGGATCACCGACATCATCCGGGAATTCATTTTCGAACCAGCGAAATGATTTCAGCGCACCCTCGACATCTTCCATCAATAAATACAATGGACCAAGTAGATAGCGGGCTCCGGCTCTATCACCTATCGAACCGAAAGTCCTTTTCTCATATTTCAGCGCACCTTCAATTTTTTTAATTAGCGATCGAATACCCGTTTTTGTCTTGGGGATTTTCATTTGAATCGCTCCGCAATTCTGTATAATTGAATAGCTCTATTTTACTACTACAATCAAGTGTTATCCCACTTGCTCCTTCGCCAATTTGATATTACTCTGTGATGACCGCAGTCCAAGCAATACCAGTGAACAGGTTCATCAATTGCCTCAAGCGCCCCGATTATCAAACCTTGGCATCCCTTTTTTCGACACCTGATTCCAGTATCGATTTCTCGATTTGTCTGGGGAAAACTGGAAGTTACCTTATCGAAAATAAGAGCTAAAAAATTGGCAAACTCCCGCGCTTCACGGGGAAGATCTTTGGGGATGTCACCATCACTGTTAAAAAAATGAGTCGGATTTGTTATGTAAGTACCTTGTGCCATAATATCTTCCTGCCTGACAATCGGTTGAAGGTTTTGGCGGTCTGTGTAAAAGACCTCTGCTTTGTAAAGAACATGATTCAATCATAACCCGTTTTCTTCTTGAAGTAAGCTATGAATTCATCGATGTTTCCGCTTTGAACTAACTCCAAAGCCTTAGTACCATAATACAAAAATTCGTGTTTTTTCTGACAGAATATCGTATTATATTATGTTTTATAT
>JABMRZ010000391.1 GCA_013202315.1 Candidatus Tariuqbacter arcticus
AATGGATCCGATATCGTAGGGGTTTGATTAATCAAACCCCTACGATATCGGATCCATTTCAAAGTGTGGACAATCCATGAACATAGGAAATTCTTTTCAAGCATGGTTATAAATTATTATGCCTGATTCCAACGAAAACAAAATAAAAGTACTGGTGATAGATGACGAAGAAATAGTTCGTACATTAACCAGTAAAATCTTCGACTTCCTTGGTCATAAATGTGTCACTGCTGAAAACGGCAGCGAAGGAATTGAACTAATCCGCCAACACACCCCGGATTTAGTCCTCCTCGATTTCTATATGCCGGATATGTCCGGCGAGCAGGTTTTAGGACTCCTGATGAGTGAATTCCTCACCCTGAAAGTCGTCATCACAACCGGGAAGGAACTCGATGATGACGAAATGGACAGGATAATGAAAAAGGGGGCTCTTGGAGTTTTACATAAACCCTTTTCGATAGATGAATTGAAGAGTATAATCGATGAGTTGCGTCCCTGAATATCCTCAATCGCTTTAAATAAATTCCAAGGTTACCATATGGAGATATTTCTCCCCGTTGCGGGAATGAGCATCAATGTCTTTTTAGTGGTTTTCATCGGCGGGATAGTTGGATTCCTTTCAGGCTTATTCGGCGTGGGCGGGGGATTCCTGCTCACCCCGCTAATGATGATGATTGGCATACCTCCAGCGGTTGCCGCCGCCAGCGATTCCAATCAAATCGTCGCCGCCGCTTCATCGGGAGCTGCCGCTCATTACCGAATGGGTAATGTGGATATCAAAATGGGCTTGATTATCCTCATCGGAGGCATCGCCGGAGGTACTATCGGCGTCCAGGTCGTTAAAGTGCTGCGCGAATTGGGGAATTTCGACTTCGCAATTCGAGCGGTCTATGTGGTGATGCTCGGGGGAATCGGCAGTCTGATGTTCTTTGAAAGCTTGAATACTCTTCGTAAATCAAGAGCGGCTCCGGAATCCGTCGAAGCCGCTACCGGAGTTTCCCAGCATTTCAGTAGGATTTTCCAGAAACTCCCACTGCAAATCAACTTCACCAAGCTGGGAATAAGAACTTCCGCTATCTTCCCTTTCATGGTGGGAGCAGTAGTTGGATTCCTCGCCGCCATAATGGGCGTTGGAGGCGGCTTTATAATGGTGCCGGTGATGATATACATCATCGGGATGCCCACGGTTATGGCGGTGGGGACCGACCTGTTCCAAATCGTCCTGGTGACCGCCAATATCACCCTAATGCAAGCCATCACAAATCACACGGTAGATATAGTTTTAGCGGTGACCCTGTTCTGCGGGTCGGTCATCGGAGCGCAAATAGGCGCCCTGGCGAGCAGGAAACTACGCGGCGAACAAATCCGCATCCTGCTGGCGATAATCGTATTGATAGTGATGGTCAAACTCCTCTTCGATTTAATCCTCACCCCAGACAATGTCATAGGTTTCGTTAAATCCGGCGGAGGGCATTAATATGAAAAAGACTCTATTCATCATCACCGCCCTTCTGCTGATAATAACTTATTCTGCGGCGGGAATTCAACCCATATCCCCGTCTGAATCGGGAAATGAATCCGTGGGAACTATTAGTTTCCCCTTGATGGTTGACAGTGATACCATCAATGTATCTCTGGTATACAAAGGGGGCGAAGTGACGGTCTTTGGATATATACCGAAGGGTGTTGACGGTTTAATCGCCATTATGCGTTCATCAGAAACCCCTCATATGAACCTGTCCCGTAAGGAAAGGGTATTATTCTTCTGGCTGGCGACCAAGAAATTCTCTGTTGAACATATGCCGGGAATGTACCAGCTTGTATCCACTGCTCCGCTGGGTGAAATACATTGTCCCCCTGACGGTTCCTCCTCTTTAGATTATCAAATCGGCTATCAAGCCTTGAGAAATGACTGGCAGGTGAATTACACTTCAGGGAAGGAATCGCCCGACGATATGGATGTGCTCTTCAATGGAATCATCCAAATGAAGGAAGAACAGGGGTTATACCGCATCTCCGAAGGTGAGTTAAAACTTCGCGAAGATGGTTTATTCTCACAACAATTCCCCATCACCGACGCCGCGCCGGTAGGCGGATACACCATCGATGTATTAGCGTTGAAAGATAAAAAGATTATCGGCGCTGGAACAACATCCGTCTTCGTGCGAAAAGCCGGGCTGGTGCAAACGCTGAGCTATATGGCGGCGACTCAAGGAGCTGTTTATGGAATCATCGCGGTAATAATCGCCTTCTCCGCCGGAATTGTGGTGAGTTTTATCTTCAAACGCAGAGGCGGGGGACATTGAATAGGAATTGGGGATTGGGAATTGGGAGTTAGGAATTGGGGATTGGGAATTGGGAATTAGGAATTGGGGATTGGGAATTGGGAATTAGGAATTGGG
>JABMRZ010000392.1 GCA_013202315.1 Candidatus Tariuqbacter arcticus
AATAACAAGTGAATCTAAACTCCAAATAAACAAACAGATAACAAAATTCTATGAGATAAAGCTATAATGTTACTCAAATTCAGGTTACAAGAGGGTCTATGGGGTGGAATTTTAGGCGGGATTGTTGTCCGAATACTAAGGATGGATTCAATTCTCTGTTTTATATTAAACCTCATCCCGAAAAACAGCGGATATAAATATCCGCCCTATATTGAAATATTTTCAATTTTCAATTCTAAATTCTGAATTTTAAATTATAAATATCCTTGGCTAATCTTTCTTCTTTTCCTCTTTAACCTCCCCTTTTTCCTCCGGGTTTTGTCCTTCTTTTATCCCCTTTCGAAATTCCTTGACTCCACTGCCTAAACCTCGCATCAATTCAGGGATTTTCTTGCTCCCGAATAGCAATACGACTGCGAGAACTACTAAGATGATTTCCCAATGACCAAACATACCGCCTCCTTTATATAATCCGGTTTGATTCTGCCTATTCTTATAAATAACTCACTATCCTACAGCCTTTTATCACAACGGATCCAGCGCAACCGCCATAACTATCGGCTCTTCCGAACCCAAATCGAATTTAATCACTTTCTCCCAGGTTTTATAATCGGGATTCTTAAGTTCAATTGTATGCTCACCCAAAGAAAGCACTAAAGGGTCAGCCCTCGGAGTGCGATCAACCAGCATACCATCGACCCATATCTCCGCCCAAGTGTTCACCGTAGATATCTTCAGCACCCCCAAATGATTCCAAAGGTTCATTTCTATATTCAATTTCTCGCCCGGCTTCACATCCACAATCTTGTTCACCAGCGGATAGTCAGGTCTGGTGAAATAAAGCGTATGTTCGCCTGGAAGCACCTCAAAAGGCTTGGCAAAAGGCGGTTGACCAAGCAGCCTCTCATCAAGATAAACATCCGCCCAGGGAAAACAGGTTATGGTCAATAAACCGGGAATACTGACAGCTTCCACGGCTTCTGGAATATTATCTTCCTCCGAACCTTCATTCGCCGATTCAAGCGGATGCTCAATCACCGTTTCTTTCGAGGGGGGTACTATTTCTTCGGCGAGGTCTTCCGCTGATCTGGAATATTCTTCCTGGGGTGATTCAATACCAAGATCATTTGATTCAGGAGTAGTCTCTTCGTCTCCTTGGTGGATATCCTCCTCAGTGGAATCGATTATGTTCATCAACGCGGCCATAGCGGATGTATCTGAAACCCCGGAAATATCACCGGCATCTGCGGTGATGCTCTCTGTAATTTCATCCTCCTGCGGAAATAAATTATAACGAATAACCATAACTAAAGCGATAATCACTATCAATACCCCCAAAACCAGATATACAGTATTCAGCCTGAATCGTCTCCTGGCAGTGCTGGTGGAAACCCTAATAGAAGTGGTGGAATATTCCTCCCGCTTTTGAATGAAACCCTTGAGATACTTCTTGTCCGGAGTCATATCCGCATTAACGGCGATGGATTCCAACTCCTCAAATAATTCGCCGCAATTGTCAGCTCGCTTCGCCGGATTCTTCTGCAGCATCTTGTTCAACAGTTTTTCAAGCTGAATTGGCAAATCGACTCGATAATCCGAAAGTCGAGGAGCCGGATCGGATATTATCTTGCGGATGCATTCAGTCAATGAATCCGCCTTATAAACATTAATCCCGGTCAGCATTTCAAAAAATGTGACCCCCAGCGAAAAAATATCGCTGCGCTTATCCACTTTCTTGCCCGCGGCTTGTTCAGGCGACATATAAGCCGGAGTTCCCACCACCATACCCTGGCGTGTTAAGGTGGTCGCCCCCTCCAAAGCCGCCAGACCGAAATCGGATACCTTCACCTGAGCGCTCTCGGATATCATAATATTGTCAGGCTTCATATCCCGATGCACAACCCCCATCTCATGAGCATATTCCAAACCCCTGAAAATCTCCAGCATGATGATGAAAGCAACCTCCAGAGGAAGCGGCTCATTCGCCATCAATTCTGCCAAATTCTTGCCGGGAATATATTCCAGAACTAAATATGCCGCCTCCACCGATGAATGAAAATCATACACCGCCACAATATTCGGGTGACTTATCTGAGCGCAAACCTGCGCCTCGCGATAAAATCGCTCTCGAATATCCGGTTCAGACACCAGCTTCCGGTGAAGTTTCTTTATGAGAACAGTGCGTTTTAAACTGGGTTGATAGGCTTTATATATGGTTGTGATCGAACCGTGCGAAATCTCCTCAAAGATTTCATACTGCCCGAGCGCCTTTAAGGCATCCATATTACTATGTTATACTAATGCTTGATAAAAATGACCAATGTAGGGGCGGATTTCAATCCTCCCCCTATCCCATTTTAGGAAATTACCTATAGGATTTGTCGTTCAAATATTAATGAGAGCGGAAAATGTTTTACAACTTGTAGCCGAGAAATGCGTTTTTTTTAGGGGTTCAAAATCTTGAACCCCTACCGAGATGTCAAATATTAATTGTTCGGATTAATAATAAGAATACGAGTAATCTATTATTTCTAAAGTCAGTAATCGTTAATCCACCCTTTCGCAAAGAATGACGGGAAAATTTTTTCTAGTCCTTCGCTATTTCGTGTGGGTAAATCACCCTTTGTCATTCCACTACCCACCTGTCATTCACGCCAAAACTATGCTGGAATAACAGCCTGTTAAATCCTAAATCATAAATCCTATTTTCAGGGTGAACTACAATGGTCTCTTCTTGAGACTTGAGACCTGAGTCTTGAGACTTGAGTCCTGAGACTCGAATCTCGAATCTCGCAGCTTTAAAGTAAGTACCCTTTC
>JABMRZ010000393.1 GCA_013202315.1 Candidatus Tariuqbacter arcticus
AAGTTGTGCCGGGAACCGGCATGAGGGTTTGTTTTGTGATTTTACCACATACAGTGTATCTGAGAATGTTATATCCTCGACAATATAACGATTAATAGATATTTTAACCTATTGTATCATATATACATACCGATTCCGGACCAGCCGGAATGACATCCCTATTGGGAGTTCTCGGTCAAGCTGAGAGACACAAACAGACTATCCAAGAATGCAATTTTATCGCTTTTGAGTGGCTTCGAGTCTCCGCACGCGAGGCTATGTTACTAAATTACAGGTATTAGCTGTCGACTGCGGAGTGTCGACAGCACCTGATTCACAATTTTTATTATAATGCCAGAATCACCTGAACCTCGACCGCACCATCCTCGGTGGACGAATCTTCATCGTATCGGGGCGGGTGATTTCAAATTCCGCCGGCCATTCATCGGCGTGTTCCGTTTCTTTTTCCCCCTCAAGTTCGGTGATTTCAGCCGGAACCGCAACAACCGATTTTTTCTTGGGGGCTATTTCAAAGGATTTATCAGCCCAGCCTTTGATATCGGAGTCGAGTCCTTCCGAGGCGATTTGTTCGGTGAAAGCGCGCCTTCCGTCGACCAAGTCCTGAAGGTAATAATCGATCCGTTCTCTATCGTAAAGATTGTGCGGTAAGTATTGTTCCAGGTCGAAATCTTCACATTTCACTACCGTATCGTTACCCACAATACCTTTTTCATAGACATTGGTGCCGCGCAGGTCGCCTCTTTGGAGGGCAGCCATTAATTCTATGGGAACGCGGGTGACTTTACGCACTTCGTTTTTTTCCACCTTGCCGTCAACTTCTTTCTTATCGATGATTTCTCCCACGCCGCCGGTGTTGTATTGAAAGAAATGCACCTTGCCGGGATATTTTTCCATCAGTTCCATCACGATTTTGCGGAAATGGTTCACTTTACGGGCGCGGGAGCCGACGATGAAGGGGTCGGTGCCGACCGTCCTGACCGATTCACCCGCTTTTGCGGGCTGGGTGGCGAAACTATGGGTCGATTCACCCCACAAGTAAGCCAGTATCCCTTTTTCAGGGGTCAGCTTTTGGGCGAAGGGGAGGATGGTATTGCGGCGGGTGATGAAGGCGAACACCAGCCCGTCGAGCTCCTCCAAGTTGGGGAGATTGATGGAATCAGCCATGATGTTGACCATCCTATGACCGCGTTTAATATCGAGTTTGCGGGGCTGGATGACCGCCCGACCGTTGCTGCAGAGGTTTTCGTCCAGGAAATCAGGTTCGCCATTGGCGTTAATCATCACATTTTCATACAGGGCGGATTTGTCGATCAAGGCGTTATAAATCGCTTCCTGCAGATTTTTATCCACATCGGTTTTGACGAAGAACCCCACTTCAGAGCCGTAGGCGCTTCCGTCGCTGCGGAGGAAGCAGATATCGTCCTGCGCCGCCCAGGTGCCTTCGCCTTTGGATATATCGAGTCCGAGCGGATGGCAGGACCAGGTAGATTTGCCGGTGGCGGTCAAGCCGAACATAAAGACGCCGTATTTTTTCAGCTTGTTTTCTTTGGCGTCCAGGATCCGGACGATTTTGGTGCCGGCGTGCAGTCCCAGCATTCCGTGTTCATCGGCGTACCACATCGCTTGGCGCAGGAACCCCTTTTTATCTTCTCCCATATAATCGGAGCCGAGGCAGACATTTATATGATGTTCCGGCAGCGCCAGGACTTGTTGGCGGAGGTGATGTTCTTCCGGGATGTGTATCATTACGAATTCGGGGCCGGGCTTGCGTTTGTCGACTTCCGCCATAGTGCTGCCCCACATATAGGCGAGGCGGTAATTCTTCAAGTCCGCTACAGACATATAGAGATTACATATAGGATTATACTCGGAATTATTCCCCATTCTTCGGCGGATATGGACGAAGGGGAGGGTCCGCATCAGGTGGAGAACTTTGTGCAATTCTTCCGGAGCGTTCTCTATAATCTTCTGGTGAACACTCGAAGGGTTGGGCAGCCAGACCGACTTTGAACCCAGATATACAGTTTTGGGACCAATCCGGCTGGAAACGGCGCTCCGCCAGCCGTGGGAACCGTATTTAGTGCGCTGAGCGGTTTGGAGCGATAGTTTGCGAAGTTCGTGCAGTTTGACATGCCTGATATTCTTACCGTTCAGCAGGGTTCGCAGATTTTCCGCGAATTGGTCGTAATATTTTGTATTATAATTATCGAACAACTATGTATTCCTCCGAATTTTATGCCGTGCGCATTGAAAAAGGGGCTTTAATCTGAAAATAGGATTTAGGATTTAGGATTTAGGATTTAGGGTTTAGTCTGCTGGCTTGAGTGTATAACCGAGAAATTTATAAGCAATGCTGTCGACTGCGGAGAGTCGACAGCACACTCCGTATTCTTGGCAAAAACCAGCCGATTCCGGACAAGCCGGAATGACGACCTCTTTCGTTTACTTTACAATCTTGCTGGTCAGTACAACTAACCCCTAACCCGGACGAGCCGGAACCAAAAAGGTTTAAACAAAGAGTATCAAGTAAAATTCTTGGCACTTGACACTTGGCACTTTGTAAGTCTTCGCATTGCAATATGTTATGAGATTTTCTGCATGAAAAAGCGTGAATTTCAGAACTAAGGTACTACGCCTCATCCGGGACTACGCCCGGAAGAGGGGGCTTTGCAGTTATAAT
>JABMRZ010000033.1 GCA_013202315.1 Candidatus Tariuqbacter arcticus
GGTATAGGGTTTAGGTTGAAAAGCATTCACCACACAGACTCACAGAAACAGAGAAAAGCAAAACTAATCACACCAGATTAAGCGAATTAAGCGGATAATTCACTGGCTATTAAGGCCATTATGGCTATGGAGAATAAAGTCTTCACAACGGATTTTGCAGATTAAACAGATAAGATTATTTCTATTTGTTATTTCATTATTTTTTCATGTCTGTCTTCTAACAAGTTATAAGTAATTGTATTATTATTATATGAGCAAAGATAATTCAAATAATCCTCAACTTTAGAATTTTTAAATCTTAACTCTCGAAAATGAAACAATTTTTTATATCTTTTTTTAACAGTTTCTTCTTTATCATCTAAACAAATAACATCGATTTTTTGTAAATTTTGAGTCTTCATTATTCCATTAATAAAAAGGTACTTTAAATGGTTATCAGCTACAGGAAGTGAATACCCTATGAATCTAATTTCCTTAGCATCAGATATTAATTGGTATGCGAACTTGTATTGTTCTTTGATTTCTTCATTGCTTGTTTTATTCCAAGTCATTGGAATAATTATTGAATCTAAAGATCCATGAATTTTTGCGTAACTTAGGCAATACTTTTTCTTAGAATTATTATTATTATCATCCAATTTTCTATTTAAAGCAAAGATGTTTTGCTTGAATACTTGATTGTTAAAATAATTGAGGATATTCTCAAAAACCATATCATAGTTTAATGTGATTATTGAGTATTTAGGATGATCGTCAAATCCTGAATTTATTTCTAAATTATTGTCTATGATTTTTATAGTTACTACAAACAGAGCTAATATAAAACTTGCATATTGGGATAAGACCGGATGCCCGGTAAAAAAATGTGGATTATTCGAATAATAATTTCCTAATTGAGTTTTAAGGTTTTTAATATTGAATTCTTTAGGCTTTGGCGTATAACAATCAATTACTTCTTTTATATATTCCTGTAATACTTTTTCCGAGTCTGTATCCGTCAAATATGACTTCATCTCTATGATGGACAATAATTCCTCGATATTTCTCAAATCGAAATTCATAAAGGTACTGACTTTGCCAACTTCAGTTTCTATATTTTTTACTTCATTAAAATATGGAAGTTTATTATTATTTGATAAATACAAAGTATTGGATTTATTATAGAAATTTTTTATTACCGGTATTCCCAACGGAGCTGAAAAACCGGCGCCTAATACATATAGAATATTATCTGACATTTTAACTCCTTAGATTATTTTGTTAAATTCCGTTTTTATGTAATTAGTTCATTCACTATCAATTTTATATAATAATTCCTGCGCATCAGGATCCCCCAATTCCTTTGCCTTTAAAAAATCCCGCCGAGCACTCGCCTTGTCTCCCATATACTTATAAGCCAACCCTCGACCGAGGTAAGCGTCAGCAAAATTCGGGTTTCTTGAGATTGCCTTGCTATAGTATTCAATCTTGTCATTCCAATCATAGGCTTCAAATCCTTTTTTAAACCATAAATATTCTTTCCACCCTATTGTGGCGGACAGTTCCTCCCGCAGTTGTTCCCGCTTCAGCTTGATTTCATCCACCTGCCCGGCGTCCGCCGTTTCCAACTGCCGCCTCAGCTTCTCATTCTCAGCTATGATGCGGGTGTAATCCGCCTGCAGGCGTTTGTAGTCCTCCACCTTCTCCCGGTTCTTCAGCAAATCTTTGATTCTAATATCAACATCCGCCGGGTCGATGGTGATTTCGTATGTCAGCCAGATCACGAAATGCCCCCCTTCCATATCCCACTTTTCGCTCGACTGCTCGGTGGACAGCACCCCGGCGGCGAGCGCCGTTACTTCCTCCGATTGCAGCTTGTAATCCCTCATCACCGTTTCCGCCTGCAGGTAAGTCCCCGCCTGTTCCAAAGCCTGCCGCTTCGCTTCTATCGCAGAAAAAGCGCGGATATCGTCCCGCGATTCATATTCACCCATCACCCGCTTCACCGTCACCGTGAACACCTTCTCCGCCGACACCCCCAAATTCACCGAGAATAAGAGCATTAATACGAACAAAGCAACTTTCTTAAAAATCATTGCTCTTTCCTTTTAATAATGAAACTGGGAAATACTTCTTTGTGTATCTTTGCGCTCTTTGTGACTTTGTGGTGAAAAAATATTCATCATTCATCATTCTTTTTCCGTGTCTCTGTGTCTCCGTGGTAAAATTCTCGCCACTCGCATTTAACCAATGACTAATGACCAGTGCCCAATGACCATTCAATACCCCACTTCCGCCAGGAACAACCCCTGCGCCGGCGCCGAAGTTCCGCACCGGCTTACATCGCCCGATTCGAGGATTCCTTCGATGGCGTCCGGCTCAAACCGCCCCCGCGCCACATCCAGCATCGTCCCCACCATCAATCGCACCATCTGATGGAGGAATCTATCGCCGACAATTTCGAAAATCCGCTGACCGGCGTTCTCCGTCCAGGCGGCGTATGATATGGTGCAAACGGTGTTTTCCTTCAACGATTTGGATTTACAGAAAGCGGCGAAATTGCGCTCGCCCATAACCTCCGCCGCCTGCGCCTGCAGCAGCTTGAAATTGTAGTCGAACGACGGATGCCAGCTGTATCTCCGCCCGATCGCTGTGGGGTTTTTGGATATGATGTAAAGATATTTACGCCATACCGCATCATACCGAGCGTGGAAAGCCGGTGCGGCAATTTCCGCCGTTCTTATTAATATTTCCGATGCGGTCTTGGCGTTCAAAGCGGAAACGATACTATTCGGTTCGACCTCTTTCAATAAATCGAAATGGGCGGCTTGATTCAAAGCGTGGACGCCGGCGTCGGTTCTGCCCGCGCCGGTTACAGTTATTTCCCCTTCGCCGAATTCAAGCAGCGCTTTTTCCAATTCTCCTTGAACGGTGCGGCTTTCCGGCTGGCGCTGCCATCCGCAGAAATCGGTCCCGTCGTATTCTATGGTGACTTTGTATCGCGGCAGCTTACCGCCCCTTTCACAATATTGCTAACCCCCACACTATCAAAGCGGTGAAAACGACAGCGCCGAAATCCACTTTCTTGAACCGCAGTTCGATATATGAAGTGCGCCCTTCGCCGCCCCGGTATCCCCGCGCTTCCATCGCTAAAGCGAGCGTGTCGGCTCGCCTCAACGCCGAAGCGAAAAGCGGTATCAGCATAGCGGAAAACCCCTTGATTTTCAGCAGAATATTACCTTCCAGCCTCGCTCCCCGGCACAATTGAGCGTCCCGGATGCGCTTCGCTTCATCCAGTATAGTCGGCACGAACCGAAGGGCGATTGAAAGCACCATAGCGGCTTCGTGAGCGGGGAAGCCCACTTTTTTCAAGGGCTTCAGACTCCTTTCCAATCCGTCGGCGATTTCCAGCGGTGAAGTTGTTGCCATGAAGATATAGGAAAACGCCAACAGCAAAGCTATTCGCCCACTGTAAAATACTCCCCGCTCCAATCCTTCACGCCCCAATTGAAATCCTATGACAGGCAGGGTAAGTTTTTCACCCGCAGGGCTGAAAAACAGGTGCAGAGCAAAGGTCAGCGCGAACAGCCAGACGAAGGCTTTCAAATTCCGCCCGAAATCGGATAATCCCACTTTAGACAGCGAGGTCAGCCCTACTGCCAGGATGATTCCGCCCGCCAATCCAACAAATCCCTTGATTCCGAATATCGCCCCCATGAAGATTATGGTGCAGAGTCCCTTGGTGCGGGGGTCGAGCTTATGAATGAGCGATTCGCGCGCCTTGTATCTGCCGATAGTTATGTCGTCGAGCAGGGGCATTGACAATTATGAATAAAATCGAGCCACCGAGCGGAATTGAACCGCTGACCTGATGATTACGAATCAACTGCTCTACCATCTGAGCTACGGTGGCTTATCAGTTGAATATGATATAGTTAATGAGATAAGCGGAGTATTCCGACTACAGGTGTAATAATATATAAAACTATTGAATCAATTTCAAACTATGAGGGGAGAATTGACTTAGGCGGAATCTAAATGTGTTTTTATAGCAGGTTAGATTGGATGTATTATGGTTTGTTATCTATAATCTGTTTAATAGTTCCAAAATTTGACAGGATAAAATGTAGCCCAAACGAGCTTTATAATTGTTTACCACTTTGAATTCCTTATAGTCAGCAGTAATTCTTTCTTTTCGTAGACGCTCTAAAGCGCCACCAATTTCGCTTTCAGTGGGATTTAGTGAATCTTTATACATTCTAATAATGTGAAAATGAATATTTTTATCTGGAATTATTTTTCCTTTGTTTTCTAAACGCCTTTTTGCAAGGTTGAAGACTCCGTAATATGAACGACTTATTGCTGATCGAAGGTAAGCTTCAGGAATATCTGATTTCAAATGTTTCTTAATTAAGTAGTCAGAAATTTGAATATATTCTTCCCAGTTAAAGCTCATAAAAATCCCACAGTTACTTCAAGTATATTCCTTATATTACTGTTGATCTTCAGCCAATATATTCTGTCGAATTTATTAAGAAGCTTAATAGCTTGCTCTGGGGTTAATCCGGTTCTAACAGTGATAAAAAGCACCTCAAAACCCTCTTCTGGGTCAATATCAAGTTCTAAACTTAGTTCATATTCATATTCTCCAAAAACACTGTTAATTGCAGCATAAGCCTCATTGAGTGCATCTTTGAGAAAGTAATGTTTCAAGACAAATGATAATATGGCAAACTGATTCTCAAATGAAAAGAGTTTGCTGAGTTCCAAAAAATCAATGGTGAGCGAACTTTTATTCCAAGCTTCATAATAAATATCTGATTCAACCAACTTGTCTTCAGATGGAGAAAGGGGCAATGGATGAGCGGAATTTAGTGAAGGAAATTTAACAGGTCCTACGGGAATTTGCATATCCGATGTTCCAACAATAGTTGAATTAAGATACTGACTCAATGCAGCGAATGACATTATTATTCCTCCATAAAGAGAGATCTGCTTTTATCAGTAATACAAGCCTCGAAAGCCTTTTCAACCTGATTATGGGCATTTTCCAGCCATTCAGATACTTGCTCGAAGGAAATACTATTAGGAATAACCATAAAGAAGTTCAATTCGAGAAGTAGAGAAATTAGCTTAGGATTTTTTGAAATAATTCTTTTTAAGACTAAAATAAGATTGTTACAACCTTCATTATGAGGGATTTCGATATGATGAATAAAAGCTTCAAGGTCCTGTGGTAATTCTGGTGGAATCGAAGGAAAGTAGTTGAAATAATCCTTTAATTCAACGGACCCTTTGTCGAATTCAAATAAATTAATATATCGAAGCCCAACTCTTTCAATACCTTTGGGGTTGGAAATGACGCGATAAATATTAAGTGTATCTAATAATAATGGCTTGAATATATCCCAAGAAGGATAGGGTTTCAAATGATTAATAGTCAGTATATCAGTGCCCAGTTGAATCAAGGCTGTTTTGTCAGATCGAAAAAATTGCATACGTTGAGATAAAGAGACTTTCTGTTCAAACTTACCTTCTTGACCAGGTTGGATGTTAAGATCCACCGCTGTTTGTTGAATCTTGACTGGGAAGACATCCCTGATTTTATCATATAATAAGCCTGAAATAGTAATATCCCAGTCTTGACTTGGAATAAACTGAAACTCGCATAACGCCTCAAAAATTGGAGGATTATTATATTTTCGTGACATAGAATAACCTCGAAATGGAAATATGAGAAAAAAGAAAAAGTATTGAATGAAGAAATATAAGAAAAAGCAAGGAAAAAATCAATAAAAAAGTAAACGAAACAACACTTCACCCCACCCCCCCATAATACAAAACCCCCTCCCCATATTTATCCCGAATCGCATCCGCCGCCTTCAATACCAGATTCTTCTTCAAAGCGGTCCTTCCCTTGAAAAGGTCGCCCTGAAAGGTCGAATAACTGTCAGCCGTCTTCCTCAACTGAGACACCCTGACTCCAATCAACCTCACTGCCTTCCCAACCGAATAGGCTTCCTCCCAACACTTCACCGCTTCCCGAAATATCTCACCCTCGTCATTGGTGAAATAATTGAGCGAAGTCTGATGAGTGAAAGTGGTGAAATCTGAGTATCTGAGCTTCAATGTAACCCGCTTCCCCTGATAATTACCCTGCCTCAGCCGGCGCGCCGCCTTACCGGAAAGCCTCAATAGTGTTGATATAATCGTCTCCCCGTCGTTCACATCCTCGCTGAAGGTTCGCTCGTGCCCCATCGATTTGTCTTCCCGCGCTTTTCCATATGGGTTAGACACGGTTCCCTGATATTCCCCATTCGCCATCTCTTTCAACCGGGGACCGTATATCCCGAACAGCGCCTTCAATATCTTCTCCGGGAAATTCTGTAACTGCCCCACAGTGGAAATCCCCAGCCGATTGAGGGATTTTTCCGTCGATTCGCCCACACCAATCAACGCCGAAACCGGTCGCGGAGCGAATTTCTTCCGATACTCATCCAGGCTCATCACCGTCACCCCATCAGGCTTATTCTCACCCACGCACATCTTAGCAACATACTTATTCGGCGCTATTCCCACCGAGCAAGTTAGCTTCACCTTTTCCCACACCCCTCGCTTTATCGCCTCGCCCATATTCTGCAAATCGCTGAAAAGCCGCCGGTGATTGGTCATATCCATATAGGCTTCATCGATTGAAGCCATTTTCACCTCATCGCAAAACTTCCGCAGGACGCCCAGCACCTGAATCGATACGAAGGAATATTTCCCCCCCTGAGTTCGGATGAAAACACCGTTGGGGCATAACCGCTGACATTCCCACAGCGGCATCCCCGCATGCACCCCATACTTGCGCGCCTGGTAATTGCAGGTTGAAGCCACCCCTCTTTGCCCGGGCAAACCGCCGATAATCACCGGCTTCCCTTTCAGCCAGGGCTGATCCCGCTCCTCAATCTGCGCGAAAAAGGCGTCCATATCAATATGGACGATAATATTGTTCCACTCACAATTCAGCATATTCAATCCTTCCCCAAATATCCCAATCGGTTGTTCACTTAAGTCAGCAAATTGTTAATATTACATTTACCCTGAAAATATGGTATAGGCTGTTGGCTATAGTCTATAGGCTTTAGTCCGCCGCCCGGCGGATTCTCGCCCCTTCCTGTCATTCCCACATACTTATAGCGGGAATCTATACCCAATTTTCATTCTAAGTTGTGCCGATAATCGGCACCTTTATACAGCTGCAAACCGATTCCGGACAAGCCGGAATGACACATATTTTAAATAGGACTTCAGAAGTA
>JABMRZ010000034.1 GCA_013202315.1 Candidatus Tariuqbacter arcticus
GACCTGCCCCTTAAACGGGAGCGGAAAACCCCGCGCCCCGGATAATAGTATTATATTTATATTAAAAATAGGGTTTAGGGGTTGGGGTTTAGGGTTTAGCTTCATATGATATTCATCGCGGCGCCAACTCTCCGCAGTCGACACTTTTTTTTGAAAATGAAAAATGAAGAATTTAAAATGATAGCACTGCCGGACTGAGTCGTCATTTTCATTCTAAGTTGTCCCAACCGTTCGGGATGAGGGTTTATATTAAAAATAACTATTCTGCAGCCTCGCAAGTTATTATTTTCATTCTTGGTGGTGGATAGTTTGCGAACTAACCATCTATAATGGTCTAAATTCAATATCCCTCTCATATCCTAAAATGCACGGCTACTGAATGAAGGGCAATATCGCCCGGCAGCATAACTAAGCCGTAGTCCAGCAAGAATTCCCGGATTTCGGTGTGATTCTGCATAGGACGGAAATCGTTAATATCCAGCAATCCCAATCCAAAAGAAAACACATTTCCTTCGTCCTTCTCATAATAATACCCGGCGCGAAGCGCGGCATGCTTCCAGGGAATGACTTCCAAACCTGAATGCGGTTCTAAAAACGCCGGACGGCTCTCTTCAGAAATATTGCGCAGGCCTGTGAAACATTTAACCATTTTATTCGGCTGCCAGGATAAACCTGCATTGACAGTCTCGTCGACAAGCCTAATATTAGGCAGAAGCGCTTCCTCATATCCGTCAGGGAGCATGGAATAGAATACCCCCACATTCAGCTTCCCCGGCTTCAAGATGACCCCATAAGAATAGCCCACTCTTATATTTTTTTCATCGACAGTGAACATTTCCGCCGAAACCCCTATAGCCACCCTTTCATCTAATTCGAGCCTCAGAAACAAGCGGTTATAGTAATCATCATAGACCGGGAAGTAATGGAACAGCCTCTTATTCACATCTCCATTCGGAAGCTGTTCACTCATCACTAAGCCGACATTCAAAGCCCGATAGGATAAAGCGAAACCCTTGAATAATAAAAGAGCCGGTATCAGCAAATCCTCGCTGTCGATTACGCCGTTGCCGTATTCCCCTTCCTGCAAACCTTTGAAGGCGATGAATGCGCTCAAAGGGTTGAGATATACTGCAAATCGAGGGGCTGGCACATCTTTAAAAAGTTTGAAACCCGCCGGATTAATCGGAACTTCCGCTATATATCCTTCCAGCGCCGCCGGGCAAGTCAGTGAAAGACTCCGACCAGCCGATGAGGAGAGTGTCAAATATCTATTATCAGCATCAACTCGACCAATATAAATCAGGATGACAATTGTGATAATTATCGGTCTTATCTTTTTACTAAACATCCCAAAATAATATGCAAGATAGTGATAAACAGACATATAATTAAAATAAAATAAGCGAAAATATCGCCAAACCGCTGATAGAATGTAAAGCCGTCATATATCGGTAGTTCCACTTGCAGAATATCTCGGATTTCCATCTTGGTGCGCGCTAAAAACCTCCCCTGCGCATCGGTGAAGTATGAAATCCCGGTATTGGCGGCTCGCACCATGCTCCTTCCGCTTTCAATCGACCGAAAACGAGTCAACAGCGCATGCTGATATGGTTCGACCGTCTTGCCGTACCAACCATCATTGGTGATATTGACCAGGAAATCGGCGCTGTCCGCAACGAACCTTCGCACTATCTGCGGGAAAATCGATTCATAGCATACCATCGCCCCAAAGCGGGCGCCCTCAATCTGAAATATATGATAGTCCTGACCAACGGTGAATTCAGCCTGCCCGAAATTCAATTTACCCAATGATGGTATGAGCTTCTGAAACGGCACCCGTTCACCGAAGGGGACTAAATGTATCTTGTCGTAGCGCTCTATCTCCGAATCGTCCGGTTTGATCAGGAAGGCGGAATTATACCTTCGCTCAATATCTTCAGGTTCATTGAAGAGCGCCAGCGCTCCGGTGAAAATGGGAGCGTTCATCCGTTCCGCCAGCCCCCGCAAGATACGGCGGGCTTGAAGGCTCATATTCAAATAAGTGGGAACCGCCGATTCCGGCCAAACGATTAGTTCCGCGCCGCTGATTTCCTCGGTTAAATCGCGGTAAAGCCCGATGTTGTATATCAGACCGTTTGCCCATTTATCTTCCGGGACGACATTGCCCTGAACGATGGCGACATTAACCGACGACATTGGCTGAGGCGGATGCTTGAGGGCTATATTCCCGGCTATAAAAGGTATTGTAATCCATAAAATCACCGCCAGCAGCCAAATCGTACTCCGCTTCACAGCAAGATAAATGAGAGCATTAATTCCCGTCACCCAAAAACTCAGTCCCCAGACACCGGTGATGGAAACCATCTGCATCGGCGCTAAATAATTGGACTGTGATAAGGGGATAATATTCCAGGGCCAGGCGATTTCGCCCAAGGATTTCAAATATTCGAAGCCGGTCCAGAAAATGGGGAACGAAAACACCCCCCAGTTTTTCCATTTACGAAGCGACAGCGCCACCGGAATAAGGAAGAGCGGACTTATTAAAGTCGCATAGACTACCAAACCTACCCAGGAAGCGGCGGCGATTGGAAGCGTAGCCCCGCTGTTGAAGGCGAGGAAATACATAGAAAGAGCGTTGAACACCAGGGCGAAGACCGCCCCCCTCCGGTAAGCCTCGCCTATAGAACAGCCTTCCAAACTGAGGATTAAAGGCGTCAACGCCGCCCAAGCCAAGAACCCTAATGGAGAAGGCGGGAGCGAAAACGCCAGGATCAGTCCCGCAATCGCAGGTAAGCCGAAACTTTGCCAGAAATCATTCTGTATCAGTTTCAGCGCCGCTTCCCTTCGCTCCAATTTCTCGCTTTTCCTTTGCGGAACGATAAATCATCTCCACGATTTCCATAACATCGAGGCTCATTTGCCCGGAAGAAATCGGTTGGCGTCCATTGCGAACCGATTCAATGAAATGTCGGACAGTATTTTCAAATGAACGGTGATAGAGCTCAATCGGTGTATACTGTTTGCCCGGGCTTAATTCCATCAACTGTCCATGCAGTTCGCGGTTTATCCGCAGCGGATTCAGCCAGGCTGTGCCCTTCTCGCCGTGTATAACGGTGAAGGCGATAGTGTTTTGAGCGGGAATGCTCCATCCGACATCCACTGTGATGAGCCGTCCGTCCCTCAGTTTGAGGAAGAGCGCCGCTTCATCTTCCACTTCACTTTTTATAATTCGGTTGAAAGTCCTGGCGTCGACGCTAAGAATTTCCGGGAAATTTAAGAACCAGAGGCAGAGATCAAGCATCGGGATTCCCAAATCCATCATCACTCCCCCTCCGGAGAATCGAGGGTCTAACATCCATTCGGGGCGCTCAGCGCCGCTGCTGCGCTTCATCCACCCGGAACGAATCATAAACACTTCGCCCAATTTCTCTTCATCGATAAAATTCTTCAGCACCAGAGAATCGGGCCTGAAGCGGTGATACATTGCGGTCATTAAAAGGCGGCCGGTTGATTCAGCAGCGTCGACCATCCTTTGAGCTTCAGCCGATGTGCGGGCGATAGGCTTCTCCACGAATACATGCTTGCCCGCTTCCAGCGCCGCCAGGGTCATAGACATATGACTGTTGGTGGGGGTGCAGACGAAGACCGCGTCGATGTCATCCCTCGCTAAAATATCTTCAGCTTGACGGAAGAAGTGAGGGACCTTGAATTTCTGCGCCACCGCCCCGGCTTTATTACGGTCGATGTCGCAAATAGCGACAACCTCAGCCTCATCATAATTACTCAAAAAGGGGAGATGCTTTACCTGAGTTATCCCCCCTGTGCCGATAATGCCTATGCGAGTTTTATTCATTGACCTCAAATTTTTATCGATATCGGCGCAATAAGCGTTTAATTATTCTTCTTGAAATCCAAATATTCCTGCAGTATAACCGCCGCCGCCGAGCGGTCGATTCGAGCCTTATCTTTATAAGGTTTGACTCCAGCTTGATGTAAAAGTTCCATAGCGGAAACGGTGCTGAACCGTTCGTCCCAGCGAATGATCTCCAAATCACAATTCCGAAACCGTTTGATGAATTCGTCGACTTTATCCACGGCGATTCCCCGCTGACCCTTCAAATTCAAGGGGTAGCCTATCACAAGTGTGGAGACGCTCCGCTCCTCAACTAATTTTCTAATTGTGGACACCGCTTTACGATTATTCTCAAGGGTAATCAGCGGTGTGGCGAGGGTTTTAGTGGGGTCGGAGATGGCTATTCCTATCCGCACCGAACCATAGTCTATCCCCATAATCCGTTCTTCCGTCATCATGGCTTTTTCAAAGCTTTCTTCAAATAAATTCCCGGCTGGAAATAGATCTCACGCCTTGCGGCTTTGGGCCCGGTTTCGGCGGATTGTGGTTTTTTCGAGTTCTTACGAGTTTTAACGGGGAGGACTTCAAACACTCCGAAATCATGAATCTTGATACAGATCCCCGAATCGGCGCTGGACATCAAATCGCGCAAAACGGTGAATACTTCGTTCACTAATTTAGCGGTGATGTCTCTCTTTTCCCCCGTTCTTTGAATTAACAAATCTATGATATCGTTTTTAGTAATATTCTTCATAATATTCCTGTTATAAAAAAAGAGAAAAACTATATTTTAACGGAATTTTTAGCAGATGAAGTGGAAGAGACCTCCACTAAAAGGTCTTCATCGCCGATGTTGTCCAATCGTTCCACATTCACCACCCCTTTCAATCCGCGAACCGCTCTAATCACTTTAACTAAATGGGTCAGATTATGCACTTCGAGGATAAAATCCCCCACAGCCATCGCATCCGACTGCTTCATATCGAGAGCGGCTATATTAATATCGAAGGAATAAATGGCTTCAGTGATATCCAGCAGAAGGCGCTTACGGTCTTCAGCGATAATTCGTATCCGGGCGTTGAAATTGCTGTCCCGGTCGACATCCCATTCAACCTCGATGTTCCGTTCGGGATCGCCTAAAAACCGCTCGATGTTACGGCAGTCAGTCCGGTGAATGGTGATGCCTTTCCCGGTGGTGATGAAACCGGTGATTTTATCTCCCGGTAAAGGATTGCAACACTTGGCAAAGTCAAACATCAGATTATCGAATCCCTGCACCCGTACTCCCTTACTTCCCTTGTGCAAAGTCCTCATCACCCGCACGAAAACATTATCATGCGGAGGAGCGTCCGCTTCTGGGGGCATCAGTTTCCGAACCACATTCTGAGCGGGTATATCCCCCGCTCCCACCGCAGCGTAGAGCGATTTCATAGTGGAAAACCCAAATGACAGCGCTACATCTTCCAAATCATCTTTCACCTTCTTAATATGAAGCCGTTCCAAGTGGCGGTCGATGATTTCCAACCCAAGTTTTACACTCTGGTCGAATTGCGCATCCTTAAAATACTTTTTAATTCTGCTGCGCGCCCGGCTGGTAATAACGAACTTAAGCCAGTCAATCGAAGGCTTCTGATTGGGGGAAGTGATAATTTCCACCGTTACCCCTGAATGCAGGGCGGAATTCAAGGCCACTATCTTGCCGTTAACCTTAGCCCCGATTATATGAAGACCGATTTCCGAGTGAACAGCGAAGGCGAAATCGATAGGCGTGCTGTCTCTCGGCAAAGTTATAAGTTTGCCTTTTGGAGTGAAGATATAAATTTCGTCCTGGAAGAGGTCGATTTTAAGATTTTCCATAAACTCGGTGGAACTGGTCGTTTCCAACTGCCAAGCGACCATATCCCTGAGCCAATTAGCATGAGCGCCGACTTCATCGGGCCCAGCCTCACCTTCTTTGTAATGCCAGTGAGCGGCGATGCCGACTTCCGCTCGCTGATCCATATCCCGGGTCCGTATCTGGATTTCCAATATCACCCCGTCAGGACCCACAACTTTGGTGTGCAGCGTTTGATACATATTTTGTTTGGGAGAAGCGATGTAATCGGTGAATTTTTCGGGCAGGGGGGTGAATATGGAGTGGACTACTCCCAATGCATGATAACAATCCTCAACCCGAAGGGTTATTATTCGAACAGCGGTCAAATCGAGGATTTCTTCAAAAGACAGATTCCGCGTTTTCATTTTATGATAAATGCTGTAAAAGTGCTTGACGCGCCCAATCACCCAGGTTTTAATACCGAGTCTGGCTAATTCCTTCTGAATCGGTTCGATTACTGTCTGTAGACGAGCCTCCCTCTCTTCCCGCTTCAAGACAACCTTGTTCTCAATCTCGCGATATGCATTATTATCGAGCGCCTTCAACGAGAGGTCTTCCAGTTGGGATTTCAAAGTATTAATTCCAAAGCGGTGAGCGAGTGGGGCGTAGACTTCAAGCGTCTCTCTCGCGATACGCACCTGCGATTTCCGGGGCAGGTGTTCGATGGTGCGCATATTGTGAAGCCGGTCGGCGAATTTAATCAGAATGACCCGCAGGTCTTGGCTCATAGAAAGCAACATCTTACGAAAATTCCCCGCTTGACGGTCTTCCCGGCTTTCAAGGCGGAGTTCCGCAATTTTTGTCAAGCCGTTGACCAAGTTCGCCAGTTCAGCGCCGAAATTCTCCTCGATCTCATCCAGCCGGACTTTTGTGTCCTCTACAACATCGTGAAGAAGTCCTCCTGATATTGTGATATAATCCAGCTTCAGATCGGCGAGAATATTTGCCACCTCGAGACAATGCACAACATAAGGTTCACCGCTCAGACGAATCTGCCCCTTATGCGCTTCATAAGCGAAATCAAAGGCTTTTTGAAGGAAGTTAAGATCGGCGTTCGGATTGTAATCGACAATCTTATTCAGGATCTCGCGAAACTGTTTTTGATACCGCTCTTCCATTTGCGATGCCTTCGAAAGGAGATTTACTGAAAATACTAATCCGAGGCTAAATTGATACGCCTCAAATTAAGTCCACAGTCCTTCCACACCTGATTACTTTCACACTTTTAAACTTTCACACTTTCACACTTAATAAGGTTTATCCTTGGAAGTGGAATCTTTTTTGGCTTTGGAACCCTTGCCGGCTTTGGGGGGCTTTTTCTCTGCGGGTTTGCCTTCGGTTTCCTCTCCACCCGGGTGGTGTTCCACATTATCGAATCGTGCGTATTCTCGTTTAAAAACCAAGTTTATTTTTCCGGTCGGTCCATTGCGCTGTTTGGCTACGATGATTTCAGCTTTATTTTTATCTTCATCATCCATTTCATCTTCCTGCCCGGTTTTGTATTGTGAAGGCCGCCAGATGAACATCACCACATCCGCATCCTGTTCAATCGCTCCGCTGTCGCGAAGGTCGGAAAGCTGAGGGCGCTTATCGCCCCCTCGAGTCTCCACCGCCCTTGAAAGCTGAGACAACACCAACACCGGCACATTCAGCTCCTTCGCCAACCCTTTGAGCTGGCGGGATATGGAAGCAATCGCCTGCTGCTGGCTTTCGGATTCGGGAGGGGGCTGCATAATTTGAAGATAATCCACAACTATCAAAGCAACTTCCTTATCTTTAGCGAGTCGTCGGGCGCGAGCGCGCAGTTCCAGGATGGATAGATTGGAAGAATCATCTATATGAAACGGCGTCACAGATAACCGAGAAGCAATATCCGAAAGTTTCTGCCAATCTGGGTCAGGCAGCCGACCGGTGCGGACTTTATGTGAATCCACCCGCGCTTCGGAGCAAAGGATGCGATACCCTATCATCTGGGAATTCATCTCCATGGAAAAAAAGCCGACCGGATTACCATCACCGGCGACTTTCACCGCCACATTAAGAGCGAAGGCGGTCTTCCCCATTGACGGCCTGCCGGCTAAGACGATGAATTCCGAAGGCTGAAGGCCCGAGGTTAAAGCGTCCAAATCATCAAATCCCGTATGCAGACCCGTCACTAATCCCTTGCGGGAGTGGAATCCCTCGATAATTTCAAAGGTATGGCTTAATATTGGTTCGATGTGCTGGAAACCGCGCTGGTCGCGCCGGGAAGCGACTTCAAACAGCCGTTCTTGCGCACGGTCCAATAAATCAAACGCTCCCGTCTGAGGCAAGAAACAGTCTTCGGCGATATCACCGGATATTGAAATCAATTTGCGAAGGAGAGCCTTTTCGCGGAGGGTTTCAGAATAGTGCACTACACTGGTGGGGAAAGAGACCATTTCGGTCAATTGGGTGAGATAATAAGAGCCGCCGATTTCATCAATCTTGCCCATCTCTTTTAATTTTTCCGCAACGGAACGCATATCTATCGGCTGATTTGCATCATTGAGGCTGCACATAGCCAAGAAAACCAACTTATTGGCTCTATTATAAAAGCAATCGGCGTCCAGCAATTCAATCGCCTTCCCAAATGCGCTGGTATCTAACATCATTGAACCGAGGACCGTACCTTCCAATTCGAGCGCCTGTGGGGGCAGCCGCTGAGGTTCGGCTTCCTTCTTCGATGCTTTATTCTGTTCCGCCATTACTATTCTTCAGATGACAGGTTGAATTGAAACGCGGCAAGGACTATAGACTACTTGACACTTGATACTTGGCACTTTGCACTTTTCACATAATCTTTACATTATAC
>JABMRZ010000394.1 GCA_013202315.1 Candidatus Tariuqbacter arcticus
CAGCATGACATTATCTTCAAGGAATTACTTCAAAGAACTATAATGTTACGAATGACAATATTGTTAAGTAATGATTTTTGCAAGAGGCTATGATGACTCAATCGATAGATAGAGATAAATACCCTTCCGTTACGGTTATCATTCCGGTTTATAATGGGATGTTCACTCTGCCGAAGTGTCTTGAATCCCTGGGAAGGCAGGATTATCCTCGACCTCTGGAAGTAATCGTGGTAGATGACGGTTCCTCCGACGGTTCGGGGGATTATGCTGAGTCGAATGGGTGCAGGGTCATCCGCCAACGGAATCAGGGTCCCGGAGTCGCCCGTAACAGAGGCGCGGAAATCGCCGGGGGAGAATTGTTAGTTTTCACCGATGCGGACTGTGTGCTCGATTCGGATTTTGTCACCGAGCTGGTGAAGCCTTTAATGGATGAGGAGGTAGCCGGCAGCCAGGGGATATTCTATTCCAAGCAGAAGAATTTGGTGGCGCGGTTTATCCAGCATGAGACTTTCGAACGAATAGATAAGGAAGTCGAAGCGAAATATATCGATTGGGTAGCGACTTATGCCGCCTGCTACAGACGGAATGTGTTCTTGGAAAATGGTGGATTCAACGATACTTACAGTTCGGAAGACGCTGAATTCTCTTTCCGGCTGGCGGAAAGAGGGTATAAGATGGTATTGGCTCCAGAAGCCCGCTGTGAACACCTTCATTATGATGATTTCTTCAAATTTGTGCGGTATAAATACAAACGGGCGTATTGGACAGTGTGGCTCTATCGCCAATATCCGAACCGTTTAGTGAAGGACCCATTGACTCCGAAATCCCGCAAGTCTATGATGCTGTTTATGGTTTTGTCGGTATTATCACTCATCGCGGGAATATGGTGGAAATGGGCGGTCTATATCGGTCTGGCTTCGGCGGTTATATTATTATTATCCACACTGCCTTCAACTATCAGGATTTTGAAGGCGGATATTGCGGTAGGTTTGATGACGCCGTTGTTTTTATTAACTAGAACCGCCAGCTATATCTGCGGTTTCGGTAAAGGTCTATTTGACTATTTCCGAGGCGTAAAAACCGTTAAAAAGAGCGCTGCCAAATGAAGAACTTTTTAACCATCGATTTGGAGGACTATTATCAGGTTACCGGATTTTCCGATGTGGTTCGTTATGATAGGTGGGGAACTTACGAAAGCCGGGTTGAGCGGAATACTAATATTGTTCTCGAGGCTTTGGGTGATAATAAAGCCACCTTTTTTATCTTGGGTTGGGAAGCTGAAAAGCGGCCTGGCTTAATAAAGAAAATCGCCGACGCAGGACATGAAATCGCCACTCACGGCAGGCGGCATAAGCTCATTACGCATATGAACAAAGAGGAATTTGCGGAGGATATGAAAAGGGAGGTGAAGCTGCTGGAAGATTTGACCGGCGAAAAGGTATTGGGGCATCGCGCTCCTTCTTTCAGCATCACCGATGATACTCCCTGGGCTTTCGAGGTGATGGCGGATTTGGGTTTGAAATACGATTCGTCGGTTTTTCCAATCAAGCGTCGGCATGGAGGAATACCTGGGGCGGGAATGAAGCCCTTCAGTACCGAGACTTCCGCTGGGGTGATTTATGAATTCCCCCTTGCTGTCACTGATTTTTTGGGAAAGACACTGCCGGTGGCTGGAGGGGGATTTTTCAGGTTATACCCTTATTGGTTCACCCGGCGGGCTATATTGGAAAATAATCGTTCGGACATACCGGTGGTGGTTTATCTTCATCCCTGGGAATTCGACCCCGGTCAGCCGCGGTTGAAGAGTTTCTTTTCGCGGAATGGTTTCAACCATTATGTCAACTTGAATAAAACCTTGAAGAAATTCAGGAAACTGCTGAGTGATTTTGAATTTATTCCGATTAGAAATTACTTTGATGAAAACAACTAACCTTGAAAGAGTTATTTGTCGGCTTTAAATAAGCCGACCTACATTTTTAATGAATGATTCAGGTTACTTATGACAGAGGATTTAGTACAGAAGCATTTTCACAAGAAAGCGGACGATTTCGACAGCATCTACACCGGTCAGAAGAGCGGGATAGCCAGACTGCTGGATAAATGGTTTCGTTGGGATATGGAGAAGCGTTTTCAACGGACTATTGAAGAGTGCGGTGATGTGAGCGGGAAGACCATCATAGATGTGGGATGTGGTTCGGGCCGTTTTATGGAAGTTCTTCAGGGAAAAAATCCCTCACTGATTCTGGGGCTCGACTTTGTGCCTAATATGCTCATAATCGCGCGGAAAATCCTAAGTGAGCAAATGGCGGATAACCCCTGTGAATTGGCGACGGGGGATTTCAACCGAATGGAATTTAGGAAACCTTTCGATATTACTCTGGCGATAGGATTATTCGATTACATCGCTGAACCGCTGCAGATGCTGAAGAAAATGCGCCATGTAACCCGCGAAAAGCTTATCGCCACTTTCCCGCGGGCGGGGACCTTACGCTCGGCAATACGAAAAGTGCGGTTGTCTTTGTATAAATGCCCGGTGTATTTTTTCAAACCTGAACAAGTTCGGTCAATGATGGAAGAGGCTGGTTTCACCGATATTCAATTGGAAGCATTCGGTCAGTTGATTTTCGCAACCGGTAAACCCTTTTTATAGTTGCGAGTTGCGAGTTTCGAGTCGCGAGTTTCAAGTTACAGGTTGCGAGATAAGGTGTAAATGGTGCTGGTTTGACAGCACACTTCGAATTCCGGTCAAGCTGGAATAACCGGCTATTAACCCCTAACCCCTAACCCGGACGAGCCGGAACCAAAAAGGTTTAA
>JABMRZ010000395.1 GCA_013202315.1 Candidatus Tariuqbacter arcticus
GGACAAATGGCACAAAGATTAACAAAAAGAAACAAAGAATTTCACAGAAAATACAGAAGTGGATTACCGCTAAAAGCATGCGGGAATGACAGGCGGGAGCGGGGAAACCGCCAGTCGGTGGAATAAAGCCCACAACCTATAGCCTACAGCCTATTTTCAGAGTAAAATAACTTGAGCTTAACACATTCCCATTTCTTATTTCCAAAAAAAAGGGCTGAGACCGGGAAACCAATGCTAGGAGGGGTCACACTGGTTATAAAGCCTCAACCCATAATAAATATAGAAACTTTTTCGGAAAATGTCAAGTCAATTTTTAGTTTTTTGTCTAAAAATTTGACCGTTTTAACAGATAAGTCAGTATTTCCTAAAAATACAAGTTATTAGAATTAATCACTAAACGAATTTCTAAGCTGTGTTCAACCGGTTAATCCGTCTGGCTAATTGAGATTTCTGATTATTCGCCTTGTTGCGATGTATCACACCCTTCAAGACCAACTTGTCCAGGATGGAACTCGCCTTGCGGTACTCCATTGAAGCTTTCTCATAATCAGGTGACTCATTAACCCTCTTGATGGCAGTCTTCATAACCGACTTATAAGCGCGGTTCCGTATTCTGGCTTTCGCCGATGTTTTAACTCGCTTTATGCAGGATTTATGATGCGGCATTATTCGTTCCTTATTATTTAAGCTGTAAAGTTACAATATTTCTTCATAAAAGTCAAGTTCCATCAGCAATTTCTATCCTATCTGCATCGCTTCCCCAAACAATTATACATTCCAACAGCCAACCCGGGCAATATCCAATGTCAATTAATACCCTAACATTAAGCGATTTTCATTGATTTTACCGGATATTTTTTGTAATATTAAAGTTGAATAAATATACCCCTTCTTAAAACTCCAAATTCAAGGGAGGAGTTCCCATTGTTCGATTCCGGATTAATCGCCTATTTGAAAAAAGCGCTGAAAGTCGCCGTCCTAACCGGAGCCGGCGTTTCAGCCGAATCGGGCGTCCCAACTTTCCGCGGTAAAGAAGGACTGTGGAAGAAATTCAAGCCCGAAGAACTGGCTAACTTCGACTCATTCATGAAAAATCCCGATATAGTCTGGGAATGGTACGCCTTCAGAAAAAAAATGATGTCCGAAGTTCACCCCAATCCCGGGCATCACAGCTTGGTTAAAATGGAGGAATATTACCCGGATTTCACCCTCATCACCCAGAACATCGACAACCTTCATCGCATCGCCGGCTCGAAAAACATTCTTGAACTGCACGGGAACATCCGGCGCAATTACTGCCTCGATTGCGGCAGACAATACGATGATGAACAACTCCAAATGGGAAAAACCGCCCCCAGATGCGAATGCGGCGGCTTAATCCGGCCGGATGTGGTATGGTTCGGTGAAATGCTCCCGCAGGATATATTGAACGCAGCTTTCCGCGCCGCTGAAGAATGTGAAGTATTCTTCTCCCTCGGCACTTCCGCATTGGTAAGCCCGGCTTCCATGCTGCCAATGATCGCTAAAACCGCCAATGCGCTGCTTATCGAAATAAATCCCGAAGAAACCGAATTAACTAAAGCCGTAGATCATCACCTCCAAGGACCTTCAGGAGAAATACTCCCCCAGCTTATCCAGGAGATGGGCATTTGAAACCGCTGACCTCTAAATACATATTGGCGGTGTTGATCATATTATCACTTACAGCGCTGTCCTCATGTGTATACTACAATATATTTTATAATGCGAAAAAATACTATAAAACCGCTGAGCGTGAAAACAGGAACATTCCCGAAGGTCAACTTCGCACCCAGAATTATCAAAAAGCCATCGACACCGCCGCCAAAGTCCCCGAAATGTATCCCGATTCCAAGTATGTCGATGATGCTCTAATGTTAATGGGGAAATGTTATTATAAAATAAAACAATTTCCCAAAGCGCAGAGGAAATTTGAAGAACTTATAACAAATTATCCTCAAAGCGGACTGCGCGACGAAGCCAATCTATATTTAGGAAAATCCCTGATCGAAAATAAGTCGTTCGACCGAGCCAGGGATATTCTGACTCATCTTGCCGCCCTCTCTGAAAACAAGATTATCGTCGAAGAAGCCAATTTCGCTCTGGGGAAACTTCTCTTTGATGAAGAAAAGCATATCCAAGCCGCCGATATCTACCGTAAAATTGCGGAATCCACCAAAGATAAATCCGCCCGCGCAAACGCATATTACCTCGCCGGCGAATGCCTTTCCATCAGTGAAAATTATCCCTCCGCGGCTGAAGCTTTCAAGAAAGCTTCGGAATATCGAAAAAGTCCGCTGAAGCAAAGATATGACACTCGATATAATTGGGCACTCAACCTGCGTAAAACCGGCAACCTGGCAAACGCCCTCGAAGTCCTGCAAGCCATCTTGAAAAACCAAAAATTCTATGAATATTTCCCGGAAACTACTGTCGAAATCGCCGAAATCATCTATGAAATGGGAGATATCCAAACCGCTGTCGCTGAACTGAATAAGATTATCGAAAGCAATCCCAAATCTTACGAATCCGCCAGAGCGCTCTATAACATAGGAGTAATCCATAGAGATTATCATAATGATTATGATAAAGCTCAGGAGAATTTTAGCGCCGTCAGGACGGAAAAAGCTGATTCACCCTACGCGGATTCAGCTCAAGCCGCTTTGGACATCATCACTGATTGGCGCGGCGTTATCAGGAGCATCGACAGCGTTAAAGCGTTGATTGAAAACGATTTGAATCTGCTGATGGGAGTTCAAGATTCAACTATCGTAGATACTGCCACCCTCGATGAGTCTCAAATCAGACAATTGTTTGAACAAGGTGGACCTCCCCCTGATTCCATCATATCTATTCCGCCGGTGGAATCAATCGCTATTGCCGATAGCTCCATAATCGAAATAGATACTGCAGCGATTCATCCTGTTGCCTCGGATACCGCAAGCGCCCGGCTCGATACTTCAGCCTCCCAACCAGCAATGACTGACTCCGCCGCTTTCAGGGGCGATTCCACTGCGATTGAACCGGCTGAATTGGACACCGCCGCGGTATTAGCCCGCATAAATGAAAATCACCAGCAGATTGGTCATTTGCAATTTCACCTCGCCGAAGTCCTGTTTTTTCAAATGAATAATACCGATTCAAGCAGAACGATATTGTCTTCATTGGCGGACAGCGCCGAAGCCGCTCTCGCTTCCAAATCCCTGTTCTTATTAGCGCATACATATAAACAGGCTGCGGACACCGCATCCGTCGATTCCATTTACACCATTTTAGTGGAGCGGTTCAACGATACAGAATATGCAATAGCGGCCAAAAAACGCCTTGGCTTACCGGTGCAGGAGACCGAAATCGATTCTGCGGAAATCTATTTCAAGCAGGCGGAAAGCCTATACTTCGAACAGAGCGAAGTGGAAAATGCCCGGAATATATACGCCCTGGTGGACTCCCTCTTTCCCCAATCGCCGTTCGCACCCAAGGCGATTTATGCCCGGGCCTGGCTGGCTCAGTATGAATTATACGATGATTCTCTCGCAGTCGAATTGCTGAAAAGGCTGTCAGAAAATTACCCCGGGGACACTTTAGCCATAATTGCGCAAGTAAAAACTACCGAAACGGAAACCATCGTTGACATTTCCGGACTGGCTTTTCAGGATACAACCTCGATCTTAGATGAAGGGGAGGAAATCGTCTATCTCACCGACGAAGTGGACGAACCCCCGCTCTGCCAGGAAGACAGCCTCGCTATTAGCGCAATCATTCTGCGGAATAATCTCTACCCCAGCCGCGCCCGTTCCGCCAATATGAAAGGGCTGGCAATTCTGGAAATGACCATCAACAAATACGGCTATCCGGAAGATATAGAAATAATCAAAGACATCCCCCCGGGATACGGCTTCGGAGACGCCGCCATCGAAGCACTCGAATATCTCACCTTCACCCCGGGCAAAATAGGCAGCGAACCGGTCAATGTCAGAATCGAACAGAGAATCAAATTTGAACTATGAACCCGGTAATCGAAGAAGCTGAAATAACCGCAAAGACGGTGTTGACGCAGGATTTATTCGTTTTTAAGCTGTCCGCTCCGCGAATATCCGCTTCAGCGAAGCCGGGACAATTCGTTCAAATCGACCCGGGCGAAAAATTCTTCCTCCGCCGGCCGTTCTCGATTCAAGACGCATACGGCGATGAAATCGAAATCCTGATAAAGGTAGTCGGCGAAGGGACTGCATCTTTATTGCGGCGCGAACAACCTTGGAACATCTTGGGGCCGTTGGGATGCGCATTCAGCCCCCCCTACGACGGCGAAATCTGCTTGGTAGGCGGAGGTGTGGGAGCCGCCCCCTTGAAATTCCTCTGGCGGTATTTGAATGACATTGGACGAAGCGTCGAATTCTTCATCGGTGCGCGTTCCGCTTCTGAAATCCCCGTTGATAAAACCGACCCCGTCTTCAGCCATCTCAAAATCGCCGCCGATGATGGTTCTTTCGGGTTCAAAGGGACGGTAGTGGAATACCTTAAAAGCGAACTGCCGCCCGAAGCGAGACCGTATATATGCGCTTGCGGGCCGCGCCCGATGCTTTCAGCGTTGCGGAATCTAATGCTGGAAAGGGATTTAATCGGCGAATTTTCGCTGGAAAGCCGTATGGCTTGCGGGATGGGCGTATGTCAAGGGTGCGCAGTTCCCGTTGATGGCGGGTATAAATTAGTCTGCAAAGACGGTCCGGTATTTCCGTTTGATGAAATCGATGGAAGGTATTGGAAGTAAAACCACTCATTTTCGACACAATAATAAATAACCATTCAGTATTCAGTATTCAGTATTCAGTATTCAGAATTTTTATGAACCTAACCACAAACATCGCCTCCCTGAAATTAAAGAACCCGGTGATGACCGCCTCCGGCGCCTTCGGCTACGGGACAGAATACAGCCCGCTGATCGATATATCCAAATTGGGCGCCATCATCACCAAGACGCTGACCCTTGAACCACGCAAGGGCAACCCGCCACCCCGCATCTGGGAACTGCCCTATGGAATGCTGAATTCCATCGGCTTAGCGAATATCGGCGTCAGGGAATTCATCGATAGACAATTGGAAAAGGTCAGCCGGTTGGGAACGGCGGTCATCGTCAACATCGCCGGCAAAGAAGCCGAAGATTACCCTCGATTAATCGAAATCCTCGACCCGCACCCCGGATTCAATGCCTACGAATTGAATGTCTCCTGCCCCAATGTCAAGAAAGCGGGGATGTTATTCGGCATTGACCCGGAAGCGGTCTTCGACATCACCCGGGCGTGTTCTACAGCTGCTAAGCACCCTATAATAGTCAAATTAACCCCCAACATAACCGATCCAACCGAGGTCGCTAAAGCCGCTGAAGAAGCCGGCGCCAGTGCCCTGACCATCGCCAATACAGTATTAGGAATGGCGGTGGATATCGAAAACCGCATTCCCCGGTTACCCTTTGTCACCGCTGGCTATTCCGGTCCCGGTATGAAGCCGATCAACCTCGCCAAATTGTATCAAGTCCGCCGAGCGGTCGATATCCCCTTGATAGGCTGCGGGGGGATTATGGATTACCGGGACGCTTTAGAATACATTATCACCGGGGCGACGTCGGTGCAAATTGGCAGCGCTGTTTTCAAGAATCCTAAAGTATTGCTTGAAGTTATTGAGGGGATTGAAGGGTATATGAAGGAAAAGGGGATTGAAGATATTTCCGATTTGACTGGGACTCTCAAAACCGGAGTAGATTTATAATTATGAACAATAATGAAATAAAGACTTCCGTCATTTATTGCGGCGACTGCCTGAAGCACTTGAAAAATCTTCCTGATGACTGCATCGATTTGATTTATATCGATCCGCCCTTCAATTCCAATAGGAACTATGAGGTATTCTGGGGCGACACCAAAGAGAAGCGGGCGTTTGAAGACCGTTTCGGCGATGCTGAACATTATGTCAATTGGATGACCCCGCGCCTGGTGCAAATTGTGCGGATATTGAAATTGACGGGAAGTTTTTACTATCATTGCGATTGGCACGCTTCGCATTATATGAAAATAAAACTGGATCAGATGTTTGGGTTTAGCAATTTCCGTTCTGAAATTATGTGGGAACGCGCCATCGGCACCGGCAGCAGTAAATCGATTGCCAAACATTTCGGACATAACAACGATTCAATCTTCTTTTTCACCAAAGGTAAAAAATATACCTTCCATAGACCTCGCTTTCCCTATTCCGAAGATTATATAAAATCGAAATTTGTATATTCTGACGAACGAGGGCAGTATCGTCTGAATGTGCTTGCTACCTATTCCAAAGAGCGCTTTGAACAATGGCAAAAAGAAGGACGAATAGTCCAAAAGCCCGATTCAAAATATCCTTATTATAAACAATATCTTGATGAATCGCCCGGCGTCGCCTTAAGCAACATCTGGACAGATATTGAACCGATAATATCCAATAAAGGTGAAGGCTTAGGCTACCCCACTCAAAAACCTATTAAGCTGCTTGAAAGGATAATAAAAGCTTCAAGTAATCCCGACGATATAATCCTCGACGCCTTCTGCGGCTGCGGGACTACAATAGTCGCCGCCCAGCAGTTGGGACGAAAATGGATCGGAATAGACATTTCACCTACAGCCTGCCGGGTCATGGCTAAAAGGTTGAAAGATGTGTGCGGTTTGAAGGAAGGGGTGGACTTTGTGATTAGAGATCTGCCCAAAACCTGGGAAGAATTGAAAAAATATCCGCCTTTCGAATTCCAAAATTGGGCGATAAACGCCCTCGGCGGTATACCTTCAGCGAAAAAGGTCGGCGATATGGGAATCGACGGCTATATTTACCCGGCGGAAGATGTGTCGATGGCTAAAAATGAAGGAAGCGACCTGTTCGGCGAATTGGATAAAAGAATCCCCGTCCAAGTCAAACAACACCGCGCTGGAAGACCGGATATAGACAGCTTTGAAACCGCTATAAGGCGGGACAAGCGAAACCTGGGCTTCTTCGTGGCGCTGACTTTTACCAAAGACGCCACCCGTGAAATAGACCGGGTTAAACGCGAAGAAGACCTGACAATCATCCCCTTCACCGTCCAACAGATATTGGATGAAGAGGCTAAGATTAATGATTTTGTATAGTAAGATGTTTTCTAAAAAAACATATTTAATCATCCTTGCACTCATCTTAACCTCCCCCGCCCTCGCCAAGGATATTCCTCCCGGCGCTTCCGCGCCCGCCGGTATATCTACGCCCAATCCCGCTATAGCCCCCCTCACCTCCCGCTGGAACCGTGAATATCGCGCAATTTCCCGCTTCTACCCCGCCGCCGCCATCACCGAAGCGGAATTCACCGATATATTCGGCAAATCCCTCGGACTGCTGGACGAAGATTCACGACTGCGCTTGAAATATGAAAAGACTTCCCTTTCCGGAACACATAAATTATACACACAAACCTTTAAAAACATCCCGGTTAAAAACGCCGGACTATTGATAAACCTCCGCCCCGATGGAACCATCATCAGCGTCTTCAATAACCTTTTCCCCATCGAAAACCTCGATGTCTCCCCCACTCTATCGCTTGCGGAAAGCCGTGTCATTGCCTTCACCGGCATCGACCCCAATACCCTCCGCGCCCCGGCATCCGGTGGGCTGTTTATAGCTGTTATTGAAGGCGAACCTCGGCTCATTTACGAATGGCGCATCCCCGCTTCCAACCCCTACGGCGACTGGAGCATCTACATAGACGCCCGAACCGGCGAAGAGCTTTCCCGGATGGACCTGCGTAAATTCTCCGTAACCGGCGCCGGGCAAGTATTCATCCCCGACCCCAAAACCGCCATCGAATCCGATACCCTGCAGGACGAAGGCGATTCCAATGCCGCTATCCCTGATGAATGCTACTCCGTTGTGGATTTATTGGAAATTGACGACCCGGTCGCTTGGATATATGTTCTTTCCGGTCCCTATGCGAACACCGAACCCACCACTAACCGCGCCGAAGAGACCTCCCCCGATTTCTTCTACCTGCGCCAAGACGACCGCTTCGAAGAAGTGATGGTATATTATCATCTCGACACTTATCAACGCTACATTCAATCCCTCGGCTTCGATGATATAATGAATTTTTCACAGCCCTGCAATGTCAACGGCACCCCCGACGATAATTCCTGGTTTTCTCCTATGACCGGGATAATCACCTTCGGTTCCGGGGGGGTGGACGACGCCGAAGACGCCGATGTCATCATCCACGAATACGGGCACGCCATCCAATGGGACATCATCCCCAATTGGAGCGGCGGACATACCGGCGCTATGGGTGAAGGATTCGGAGACTATATCGCCGGAACATACAGTCTGGTAATTAACCCTGACTTCCACTCCGAATGGGTCTTCACCTGGGACGGGCACAATCAATTCTGGGCTGGACGCTGGCTCAATATGCCCTATCACTACCCGGAAAACGCGGGGGGGGAAATCCACGATTCCGGGCAGTTATGGTCAGCCGGGCTCATCGATGTCTGGTACGATATCCCCGATGTGGAAATCTGGGACAAACTCGTCTTCCAGCACCATTATTACCTGGCAAACGGCGCCACTATGGAAGACGCCGCCAACGCCATCCTCCTGTCCGATATCGAAATCAACTATGGGGACTACCGTCAGATTATCATTGAAAATTTCGCCGAGCGCGGCTTCATCGACCCTTATTATCTCCTCCCCATCATCGAACACGACCCTCTTCCCGATACCGAAGACACATTGCAGGTCGAATTCCCCATCATCACGCATATAACCTCCGAACAGCCTCTTGATACGGCGTCATTACTGTTGTATTGGGGAATTGACGGTGAGATCTCAGATACACTCGCCTTGGAACCCGCCGGAACCGATACTTGCACCGCAGTCATCCCCGGTCCCTTCGATCAACAAACAGTTAATTACTTCCTCACCGCCGCCGATATCTATGGAGGCTATACCACCCTCCCCGCCGATGCCCCTGCTGAGCTGTTCACATTCTATGTCGGTCCCGATACCGCCCTGCCGGAAATCACCGTCCTCGATACCCTACCCAATACGGTTTTTTATTATGGAACGGATGTAGTCATCATCACCGCATCCGACAACATCGGGCTGTCATCGGTGAAATTTCACCACCGTCAGAGCGGTCAACCTTATCAATGGCTGGAAATGACTCCCCTCGAAGGGGACACCTTCAACGCCTCCGCTTTCTGGAATAACCTTTCCCTGGGGAATCACCTCTATTATTACTTCAGCGCCCAGGATAGTTCTTCCAATCTTAATACCGCCGTCACCCCCGAATATTCGTTTGAAGTGATGACTAGCGCCCTCTTCGATGATTTTGAAAATGATCTTTCCCAATGGGAGATTGACGGCAGTTGGGGGCTTCAGAACTCACGCTGTTTTTCGCCTGCGAATGCTCTCAACGACCGCCCCGAAACCGGATACCCCTCTTCCCCGCAAATGACCATCACCCTCGCCCAGCCCTGGACGCCCGCAGGATTGGCAGACCTCCATCTGGAATATTGGACTCAATATTTCTTCCTCCCACAGAACGACACCGGCTTTGTCGAAATCAATACCGGAAACGGCTGGCTCCCACAGGATACGCTCGTTGGAGTCACCGCCGAATGGGAAAACCGCGTTATAGACTTGGATGCTTTTCTATATGAGGACTCACTATTAGTCCGCTTCCGCACTACAGCCGACACCACATTCGCCTCTCCCACGCTGGGATGGTATATCGACGATATAACCCTCAGTGTTGAACCGATGGTCGGCTTTGCAGAAAGCGGCGTCGAGCCCTCAATATCGAGTTTCACCATTGAAAACATCACCCCCAACCCAGGCAACAGTAATTTTACCATTACCTTCCACCTTCCTCAAACAGGTATGGTGAACGCATCCGTGTTTAATATCATCGGTCAAAGGCTTGAAATAATCCATCAGGGATATCTTCCCAGCGGTATTAACCAAATCCGCTGGGCGGGCAAATACCCATCGGGCATTTACTTTACCCAAATTGAATACTGCGGTGAACGCAGAATCGCCAAAATCCTGTTACTAAAATAATACTATCACTCAGGGCGCTAAATTCTGGAATTTGTGTTTTGTCTGACAGAAAATAGCCGTGAATATCGAACAAGGAATGTTGAAGAATAGGAAATTCGATAACTTGTCCCGGCGCTTCGGGATTCGGTGTTCCTTGTTCAATATTCTTTTTCCCCGGCTCGTCCGGGTCAGGCAATAAGCATCTATCTTATTAGACTCGCCTTAAAAACAAGGGCTTACGATGCAATTTCGCAAGCTCTTTTTTCCTTATAATTCGCATTGGCGGATATACGACCGATGTCGTTTCAACTGTAAAATCACTTACAGAAAATATTATTAAATAAAGAATTAGAAATAAATTTAAATATCTTTGTTGAAAATTTGCAATAATCTAATAAATTATCTAAAATTTAAGTTTAAAATAAATAGCTTTTTTAACTGATTAGATTTTCAGTTTTCAGTTTTCA
>JABMRZ010000396.1 GCA_013202315.1 Candidatus Tariuqbacter arcticus
AAATTTCAACATTCATCATTCATAATTCATCATTCATCATTCAACATTCATCATTCAGCATTCAGCATTCAGCATTCAGCATTCAACATTCAACATTCAACATTCAGCATTCAGCATTCAGCATTCAACATTCAGCATTCAGCATTCACCCTATATTTCTCTAATCCCAATCTATTATAACAGGAGGTTCCTATGAAACGGCTATTGATGCTCTCCTTGCTCGCCGTGATATTAACCATCAGCATCAGTTCAGCGGAAGGATACTTCCCAATGAACATATCACCCACCGGCGCCCTCGATTGGTCGGTCTATGAATATACTGATGACATCGGCGATATCATTCGCACCATTCCTTCCCCCAGTCCCGCACTGAATAACGCCTTAGTGGGAGCGTGTTGGGCTGAAGGTATGCTCATCGTGTTTGAGAATATCTATCCTCAAACCGTCCCCTCGAAATTCTATAAAATCGACCCCGACGACGGTTCCATCATCGAAGAAGTCACTCTGCCCTTCAACGGCTTCGTTATGGGAGCTTCCTATGACGGTTCCGGCATTTGGGTGGCTCATTGGTATCCCGAAAATATCATCTACAAAATCGACCTGGACGGTGTGATTATCTCGCAATTCACCCCTTCCACCGGAGTATACAGCTGCCGCTCGGTCAATGTCGAAGGCGATTATCTCTGGGTAGGCGCCAACGCCAATGCCAACGACACCAAGCTCTTCAAAATGGATATGAGCGGCGTTATCCTCGAAGAGTATTTCACCAGCGTTGTCGTCGGCTGGTATATGGGCGGTGAAATCGACGATAATGCCCTCTCCGGCGCCAATCTCTTCATCGTCGATGATGTCGGACATACCGTAAAACGCCTCAGCGTCGCCGGCGGTGAAGTGACCATCATCGAACAATTCGGTTCACCCGTCGATTCCTCCGATTACGCCGAAGGGCTCGCCTTCGACGGCGAATATCTGTGGCACAATTCCGGGCTGGCGCATCAAAATCTCATCTGGTGCATCGATGACGGCATCTCCGCATCCACATACGATATTACCGTCACCCTGACCCCCGCCGTCACCCCCATCACCATTCCCGCAGGGGGAGGCAGCTTCGAATATGAAGTGTTGATTGAAAATAACGAAACTACCGCCCAAACCTTCAACGCCTGGATTGACGCCACCCTCCCGAATGGAACAATTTTCGGCCCGATTATCCTGCGGACTCTTACCCTGGAAGCCGGAACTAATCTGCTGCGTGATATGGATCAATTTGTGCCGGCTGGCGCCCCCGCCGGAGATTATTCCTACAACGGCTATGTCGGCTCATATCCCGGCACCGTCTGGAATTCCGACAGTTTCCCCTTTAATAAATCCGGCGCCGATGGCACCGACTATGAAAACGGCTGGTATCTATACGGCTGGGATGAAGACGATGCCTCGTCGATGAACACCATACCCGCTGATTACAGCCTGTCCCAAAACTATCCCAACCCCTTTAACCCGGAAACTAATATCAGCTTCTCACTCCCTTCAAATGAAAAAGTGTCGCTGAAAATTTACAACACTCTGGGTGAAGAAGTGGCTGTCCTGGTCGATGGATATATGCCCAGCGGTGTCCATAATATTGTCTTCAGCGCTGATGGATTGTCCTCCGGCATATACATCTGCCTCCTGAACGCCGGCGATTTCCGCGCGGTGAAAAAAATGGCTCTGCTCAAATAGTATTACTATCCTTAATTGTCCATAAAAATATAATTGGCTTGTTTAAAACCGACAAAACCCTAAATCCTAAATCCTAAATCCTAAATCCTACTAAAACATTGGCGGTTCGCGGTATTCGCCGAAGACTTCTTTCAATACGCCGGTTATTTCGCCCAATGTGGTGTAGACGCGGGCGCAGTCCAGGATATAGGGCATCAGGTTTTCATCGCTGGCGGCGGCGATTTTGAGTTCCTTCAGGTTTTTCTGCACGGCGTTGTTGTCGCGCCTTTCCCGCAGTTCGCGGAGGTGTTGGACTTGAGCGGCTTCGTCTTGGTCGGTGATTTTCAGCAGGGGGATGTCAATGGTTTCGCCTTCCTGGATGAAGTCGTTGACGCCGACGATTTTGCGCCGGTTCGATTCGACTTCCATTTGGTAGCGGTAGGAGGCGTCGGCGATTTCACGCTGGAAAAAGCCGCGGTCGATGGCGGGGATGACTCCCCCCAGAGCTTCAATCTTGCGGAAATATTCTTCAGCGCCCGCTTCCATTTTATTGGTCAATTCTTCGATGAAATAGGAACCGGCAAAGGGATCAATGGTGTTGGGGACGCCGGATTCATAGGCGATTATTTGCTGAGTGCGCAGGGCGATGGTCGCCGCTTTTTCGGAGGGGAGCGCCAGGGTTTCATCCATTGAATTGGTGTGCAGGGATTGGGTTCCGCCCAGGACGGCTGACAGCGCTTCCAGGGTGGTGCGGACGATGTTGTTTTCCGGCTGCTGGGCGGTCAGGCTGACGCCGGCGGTCTGGGTATGGAAGCGGAGCAGCAGGCTTTTGGGATCTTCAGCGCCGTATTTATCGCGCATTTTCCGCGCCCATATCCTGCGCGCCGCCCGGAATTTAGCGATTTCCTCGAAGAAGTCCATATGCGCATCGAAGAAGAAGGACAAGCGCGGTGCGAAGCGGTCGATATCCATTCCGCGTGCTAGCCCGGCTTCAACATAGGCGAAACCGTCGGCTAAGGTGAAGGCTAATTCCTGCAGGGCGGTGGAACCGGCTTCCCGGATATGGTAGCCGGAAATGGAGATGGTGTTCCATTTGGGGACATATTTTGAGCCGAATTCCATAGTGTCGACGATCAGGCGCATCGAGGGTTCGGGGGGGAATATCCACGATTTCTGGGCGATGTACTCCTTGAGGATGTCGTTCTGGATGGTGCCGGTCAATTCTTCCAAGGGGACGCCTTGCTTTTCACCGCAGGCGAGGTAGAACGCCCATAGTATAGCGGCGGGACCGTTGATGGTCATCGAAGTGGATATTTTATCCAGCGGTATACCGTCGAACAGTGTTTCCATATCCCGCAGCGAACAGACGGCGACTCCGCAGCGTCCGACTTCGCCCAAACTTATGGGGTCGTCGCTGTCGCACCCGTATAGGGTGGGGAAGTCGAAGGCGACCGATATTCCGGTTTGACCGCTTTTCAGCAGGTAATGGTAGCGCTGATTGGTCTGTTCCGGGGTGCCGAAGCCGGAGAACATCCTCATAGTCCACAGGCGCCCTCTATACATATTGGGATATACGCCGCGGGTGTAGGGGAACATTCCGGGATAGCCGAGGTCGCGGTTATAATCGAGATTTTCGATGTCTTCCGGGGTCGCCAATTCGTTGACCTCTTGGCTGGAAATGGTGGTGAAATTGCCGTCGCGGTCTTTCCATTTTTTACGGGCGGAAAGATAGGCTTGTTTGTTGGGATTAGGCATGATATTGGGGTTTTATTTATGGTTGTATTGTTCCAATTTATAATAATAGAAGGACAAAGATTAATGAAGTGACAAGTGACAAGGAATTTCACTTGATAGTCATTAGAATAAAAACTACCTAAACTTATTAAATATAAAAAATTTTATAGGATTTGCAAGAGATTTCTGCAAATTTCCTCATTTTTATCGCATTAATTCGGATTTCGGTTAAATCGAGGGTTTTTCTCCGATTTCAGGGGTTATTATTGAAGGATTTTGGAAATTATTTAGTTGTTTGAGAAATTCACTGGAATAGAGCAAAAATTCACTGGATATAATGGATATATTGGAAATGTTAAATCGGTAATATATCCATAATT
>JABMRZ010000397.1 GCA_013202315.1 Candidatus Tariuqbacter arcticus
AAAATAATTTCCGTTGTTGTTATTTGCATGAACATTAAAAACAATGGAATCCCGCTAAAACCATGCGGGAATGACAGGAGGAGACGGGAATGACAGGATGGGAAGCGATTTTCAAGAATCACTATAGTTAACTACCCCACACCCTTAAAATAGTCCTTGGCGAATCTAAACGCAACTGTCAACCATTCGCCGTTCACCGTTCACCCTTCACCGCAAAATCTTCAAACGCATTCGCCTGCATTTTATACAGCTTATAATAAATCCCCTCCCTCGCCAGGAGTTCTTCGTGCGTGCCGGATTCTCGGATTTCACCCTTATGCAATACAATTATGCGGTCGGCTTCTCGAATGGTGGACAACCGGTGAGCTATCACTATCGAAGTCCTGCCCTCAATCAGCGTTTTCAATGCCGCTTGAATCATCATCTCCGTCTCGCTGTCCACCGAAGAAGTGGCTTCATCCAACACCAATATCTTGGGGTCGACAGACAACGCCCTGGCGAAGGACAACAATTGCTTCTGACCGGTCGACAGCGTAGCTCCCCGCTCGCCAATCTTGGTCTGATATCCTTCCGGCATCGAAGCGATGAACTTATCCGCCTGAACGGATACCGCCATCGGCTTGGCTGCATCATAGTCCGACCTCCCCTCGTCAATGCAGATGTTATCCTCTATGCTGCCGGCGAAGAGGAATAAATCCTGCTGAACCAGCCCGATAAGCCGGCGTAATTCTCGCGGTTCGAATTCCCGAATATCCCTTCCGTCTAACGAAATAGCCCCTTCATTCGGGTCATAAAACCTGCACAGGAGATTTATCAAGGTGGTCTTGCCGGCGCCGGTTCTCCCCACCACCGCCAGAGTTTCACCCGGTTCAACCGTGAAAGAGATATTCTTAAGCGCCGATTGGTTATCTTTATAGCAGAAACTGACATTCCGAAATTCGACTTGCCCCGCAAATTTATCCAAACGCGCTGGTTCAGCGGGTGATTTGACCTCCGGTTCCGCATCTAAAAGCGTGAAAATCCGTTCCGCCGAAGCCATAGCGTTTTGCAGGATGTTATATTTCTCGGACAAATCGCGTATCGGTCGGAAAAACCGCTCGCTATACTGCAGAAAAGCCACCAATCCCCCCAGGGTCAACATTCCTCCCAGTATCAGCTTCCCGCCATATCCGATAATCAAGGCAATGGCCACAGATCCAAGCAATTCAATCACCGGAAAGAAAACTGCAAAATAAAAAATTGTATTCAGATTTGCTTCCAGATAACTCTGGTTAAGGCGGTCGAATTTATTAAAATTACGGTTCTGTAGATTGAATAGCTGGGTGATTGTCATCCCGGTGATATTCTCGTTAAGGAATGAATTAATCCTCGCCAGCCGAATCCGCACTTTCCTGAACGCCCGCCGAGCATGCTTCCGAAAAATAAAGGAGGTGTAAAAAATGAAAGGTATAACGATAAAGGTCGCCAAAGCGAGCTTCCAATTCAATACCAGCATAGCTATGATGATGCCTATGATGGTGAATATATCACCGAATACCGCCACCACCCCGGAAGAGAACATCTCGTCCAAAACCTGCACATCGGATGTCACCCTGGTCATCAAACGCCCCACCGGATTGCGGTCGTAATAAGACACGGATAATTTCTGCAAGTGAGAAAAAACCGCCATCCTTAAATCGAGCACCGCCCGCTGTCCCACCAGCCGGGTGTTGTATATCTGAGCGAAATGCCCAAATAAAGCGACAGCCAATATGACGAAAAAGATACTTACGGTCTTGAGTAGACCAGGAATATCTTTTGCAGGAATGTTCACATCGATGGCATACTTAGTCAGCACCGGACCCATAAGCTCCAAGCCGGTTACCGCCAACAGCAGGAACACCGACAACGCCAGCCGCCAACGATAGGGCTTCACATATATTAGCAGACGACGCAGTATCTTGGCGTCGAATTCCTTCTGCGAATATTCCTCTTCCTGGAAATACTCCATATATATTACTTTGAAAATAGGATTTAGGCGCTTACTCCACCGACATCGACAAAAAATTGTCGATATTTCTAATT
>JABMRZ010000398.1 GCA_013202315.1 Candidatus Tariuqbacter arcticus
ATAGGCTGTAGGCTGTGGGCTTTAGTCCACCGACTGATGGTTTCCCCGCTCCCACCTGTCATTCCCGCTCTCCCCACCTGTCATTCCCGCATGGTTTTAGCGGGAATCTATACCCTGTTTTCATTCTAAGATGTCCCGACCGTTCGGGATGAGGGTTTACCTTGATGAAAAGACTTACCACAGGAGCACAGAGGCACGGATAATACAAAACTCTACTCGATTATTCTGTCTTTATGGGCGTCCTTGGACCAGGCTGGAAGGGGACCGGCTATGCCGGTCTTCGGATTCTGCCGATAGCGGTATGAAGCTCGCTGCTGGAATTTCTCTTCCATCTGCGTCCAACCTTTAACGAAATAGGGGCATTCGTCGTTGAAGCAGACCAGATGATAATCCAAACCCCAATTCGCAGCCGGAGGCGGCGCCCATTTTTTTAATTCCCCCCCGCAATGAGGGCAAGTGAATTTTTCTATGTTATTCATTGAATTGATAGTCTGCATTAGAATGTGTAAATATTTATCATCGATGAGAATTATGAAATTCATCGATGATTCTTTCGACATCACTCATTTTAAAGGCATATTGCTTTCGCAGCTTGCCAAGTCTTACTTCGTTAGATGTAGATTTTGGTATGCCGAGTTGTTCCTTCAAATAATCAATTGGGACATTGTATTTCTCAGCTACTTGAAAAAGACTCATTGAACCTCTGACCTCAATTGAATCATTGATATGATGGTGTATTGTTAGGGAACTGTCCTGTATAATTATTTCAGGATTCTCAATTCCCTCAATTATCCCCTCTTGGTAATCTTGCTTAACATTATTATGCCCTCCTTCCTGTTCATATCTTTGCACTTCAGATTTGCTGATTTCCGGGATTATAATGAAAGGGCAAATAACTAAAAATGAGCAGACGATTATAAATAGCAGTGCGATCACTATCCTTACTCTTTTACCGCTAAATAGTTTGCGAAACAGAGCCAATATCATCTTCCAGTGGAGTATGATGTGAAGTATTAGCAGTCCAAGTAAAACAAAACCGATAATAAGATGGATTCCTCCCCATTCGTGTCGATCCATCCCAAGTAAAGAAAGCTCTACATCCTTGCCATATTTTACATGTACTTCTTTGCCGGGAATTAGAACATATTTCATTAGAAAGCCTATCCCGGCTATGGACATCATAGAAAGGAACATTAGTGCGTCAATTATGAAATTGACTTTCGATTTACTGAACATATTTCGCTCCTGTAAGTGATTCTTATTAGTCTTTCATTAGAGCCCGATATAAATCGAAAGGTTTAATAATCTCATAACTTTTTAATCAGAAACCAGCTAAATTATATTTGCCGCCATTCCTGCCTTTTAATCTTTCCTCCAATTATTGATCAGAAATAAATCGATGTATCCTAATTCAAGGTTTGTATTCTGTTTTTCAACCGGATTTTACAAAACTATAGGTCAATTCACCCTTTTGGGTAAATTTGAATAAACCGTTTTCAGTTACGGCGGCGAGTATTTTTTCTTTCTTCAAATGATGATCGCTGAACGACAACAGCGCATCAGGCTTCATAACTCGATGCAATTCGGCAAGCACCTTATTCTTTTCACTAAGACCATGCAAAATATCATACAGCAGAACTACATCTATACTCTCGCTCTCCAATCCGGTGGCGCAGTCCGAACAAATCGTTTCGACATTGGCCAGCTTCCTTTTGGCGGCGAGTTTTTTCACATTCTTTTCGGCTAAAGGATGTATATCCAGCGCATAGACTCTACCGGATTCTCCTACCATTTCGGCGGCGGCGATGGAAAAACCGCCGGGCCCACACCCATAATCTAACACACAAAACCCCGGCTGAAGACCAGCTTCTTTCAAGGTCCGCTCGAGAAAATCGGGTTTATATCTGGAGCTAAAAAAGATGGACATTAACTTGAAACCGATATTCGACTGCGGTTTGTCCATAATATCCTCCTTTGTATCCTTTGAAATATTCTTACCACAGACAGACTGTCTGAGAATGCGATTTTTTCGTCATTTTATGTGGCGTCGTATCTCCGCACTCGATGCTATATTGCTAATATATAAGCAGTTGGTGTCGACTGCGGAGAGTCGACAGCACACTTTTTTGGGCGCTGCCACTATTCTCGGACAGACTGAGAGACACGG
>JABMRZ010000399.1 GCA_013202315.1 Candidatus Tariuqbacter arcticus
ACTAATAAGACTGATACTTGTCACTTTGTAAGTTAATAAGTATTATAAAATTACAAAATTTTCTACCAGAAAAAACACGATTTTTGGGATTATGGTACTAATATCCCAATATCCCAATCCCCCAATATCCGTTCACCGCTCACCGTTTCATCGATACCCAATCGCAGCATACCCCACCCAATGATGCAAATTATTCGGTGCGGTAACGCCCATACCGCCCAGCCCTTCCATATCCAATGACGCTTCGCCTACGCTGGTGCCGTAATCAAGCAAAGTCCCTTCCAGTTTTCGCCCTTCAAGTGTATTCATTAAACTAACTGCAATATTCAGACCAAAAGGGATAGAGAACCTGCCGCACCAGGTGATGAGGTATTTAGTCATATCCTCCGAATCCACACAGCAGTCCATAAAACCCTTGAGCTTTTCCCGCTTGATAATCCCGCACAGAAAATTTTCAGCCAATTCCGTATCCCGCTTCACCGCCATCTGATAACCCAGAGCGTCCGCGCCGAAGGGAGCGAAGTCTTTGCCGCCCCATCCCGAATCGCCGTAGTGAACCGCATCGGCTGAGCATATCAAGCACACATCCTCCCCCAGCCGCCATCCCTTTTCCAGGCAAATATCGGTCAGGGCATCGGCGAAGTCGCCTGCCAGTTTCTCAAGAGTATCCCACGCCATATACGGCACAAGAATAGAAATGATTTCCACTTCCCGATTATACGCCTGCAGGAAGGGGACAATCGCTTCAACAGAATGTTCGACCATCTGCATATCGTTATCGATGATGTAATCCTCCGAGGGAAGGCGTTCGATTATTTCCTCCCGCAGGGGCGAAACCTGAACCGGTCCATACGGCGCATGCCAGGTCTGGTATGAATCGAACACCAATACATCCCGGCAGTCGAAATACTTCGCCTTGTGGAATACACCGAAAATAATCACCCGCTTCGCCCGAACGCGCGACAACAGCAGTGAATAAAGCCGTCCCGCATAATAGTAATCGTCGTGGGGGCAGACTCCGGCGATGAAAGTTGTTTCATCGTCCCAGCCGTATCGCATTTCCAGGATTTCCCGCTGGCGCTCGGCGAGCTGTTGACACTGGGTGAACACTATATCCATCTGTTCGGCGGTGGAGGCGAAGCCGATAATGTCCATTTGCCCGCGCTGATCGCCCTGGGGTTTAATACCGGCTTGGTCGAGTAACTTTTGGATCGAGGGGTCGGCGGCGGCGGCGGGCATTACGGTGGAAAGGGTTATTATTACTATTAACAGTAAATTAGGTATAGAGCGCATTTTGTTATCCTGATATAATTTTAACAAACAACGGCGGGTCTGAATGACCCGCCCTACAAAAATGAAATCGGTCTGGGTCGGCAATGTAGGTCGGCATATTCAATGCCGACAATTATTAATGGGGGCGGAAAATGGTTTACATTGTTAAATCACAATAATGCTCTTTTCGTAGGGGTTCAAAATTTTGAACCCCTACATGAATGTCAACTATTTATTGACCGGATTAATAATTTCATCGCCCTCTCCAATAACGGCGGGTCTGAATAACCCTCCCTACTTTAATCATTTCGGAATTGATAATTTATTGAAAATGCTATTCAATTCTGAATAGGTACTTTCATTGTTTACTCGTGCCGGATGCCGGAAAGGGACAACCCATATTTTTCGCTGTTCATCATAAACTGGATCACTATTAGGTTCATCAGGATTCACTTTCAGTTCAAGAAGCCAGATTAAAATGTCGAAAGTGCCGCATGCCATAACAATGTTGGGATTTATTGCCTCAATTTGTTCGCGCAATAGTGAACAATCCTGAAAGGCGTAGGCGTTTATCACCGACATATTTGAAGAAGGCCCTCCACTAGCTTTTTTGAGGTTGATAGTTGCGATTTTGATTATAGCGTCTTTCATTGTTTCATAATTGTCAATGTCTGTGAATGGAGGGAAATTATTGAGTATCCCAGCAGTCCACCTTGCGACCACATGCCACATTTGGTATTTGGGTCCATTTTTCAACATCTCTCGCAAATCACCTCCTTCCCATTTATTGACATCTCTCATTATGAACAGGATTTTCATAGAGGCTGTTGAATAAGCCTCCATGTTAATTATTCCATCACGGCATATTCTTTTTTTATCTATGCCAAGTTTGGAATAATGTTCTTCCCATTCCTGCCATAGTTCTTCTGTAGTCATTATAATACCTCCAGCCTTTTTGGGATAAAGATATGCCCAATTCACATTACCAACCCCTTTCAGCTTTGTCTCGGGCATGATTTCATGTGTAAATCGTGATGCAAACCCCGCTATTATACCCAATCTCGCTTTTAAAATTTTCTTTGGGTCATGAAATGATTTTCCATTTATTGACAATCCAAAAGCACCGCAAACAGGATTTGGATCTATTAACTTTTCAACTCCTAAAAGACGTTTCGCAATATGTACAGGTTCACCAATAATTGACCATTCTGAATATCCCTTCCCCTTCAAATGATAAACGTTTACTTTTCCATAAGATAATCCTATTCTGAATCTGTATTTTGGTTCTAATTCAAATGCCAAATCATGCAATGCTCCCATAATCTGACCTAAGAATAGTATATGTGGAGCGTATTTATCTTCCTCGTGTTCAGGAAGAATAAACATTATTTCATCGCCTATCATTTTATCGACCAATGCAGAGCGATTGCATATAATATCAATAGTCTTAGTTAGAAAAGGATTTAAATAATCACCAATTTCTTGAGGCGATTTCCCTTTAACAATTGTGCTAAAATTATAAAGATCGATAAAACCAACATAAGCTGTAATATTTTTATTGCCATAAGTTTTCAAAAAAATCATTGATTCAACGTTGCCTTCTAAAGCCCTTCTTTCAAATGTTTTTTTTGGAACAAATTGTTTTTCTCCAACACGATGTTCTAAGTAATCAATAGTATCTGGGTCTGAACATATCATTAGTACCTCCATCTAATTTTTATTTTCTTATTTTCCAATAGTATATCTTTTTTTTTAAAACATCAGCGGAATTAACAAGCATTTAGTACACTTCCCGCAGTTTCCCTAAACCCAAACGGGAAAGCCCCTCCCGCCTTCCCGCTCTGTTTTCGGTTTACATATTCTCCACAATCGCCGCCGCGTATTCGCTGCATTTCAGCTTGACGGCGCCCTCCATCTGGCGGTGCAAATCATAGGTGACCCGCTTCTGGCTGATGGTCTCCTGTATGCCCTTGGTTATCAGTGCCGCCGCTTCGCCCCAGCCCAGATATTCCAGCATCATCTGCCCGGACAAGATGAGCGAACCGGGGTTGACCTTGTCCTGACCGGTGTATTTGGGGGCAGTGCCGTGAGTGGCTTCGAACAGCCCCACGAAATCGCCCATATTGGCTCCGGGCGCCATTCCCAAACCGCCGACCTGCGCCGCGCAGGCGTCGGAAATGTAATCGCCGTTCAGGTTGGGGGTGATGATGACGCTGTATTCATCGGGGCGCAAAAGAACCTGCTGGAATATAGAATCGGCGATGCGGTCCTTGACGATAATCCTGCCGTTGGGATCGCCGGCGGGTTTGCCGCCCCGCAGGTGCGCGAAAGCGCCTTCCTTGTGGATGGGAGTAACGCCGTCTTCGGCTTTCGCCTGATCCCACAATTCATCTTCGGTAATCACATAATCGCGGAATTCCCGCACCACGAATTCGTAGCCCCAATCCTTGAATGCGCCTTCGGTGTATTTCATAATGTTCCCCTTGTGCATAAAGGTAACGCTGGGGAGCTGGTGGGCGATAGCCCAGTTCAAAGCTTTGCGCTGGATATTGTTGGAAGCGGTGATGGAAATGGGTTTAATGCCGATGCCGGAATCTTCGCGGATGTGTTTATTGGCGGTTTCCGGGACTGCGGGCATCACATTTTCGTTCAGGTGCTTGATGAGCGCTTCGCACACTTCGGTGCCCTGGCGGAATTCGATGCCGGCGTAGACATCTTCGGTGTTTTCGCGGAATATTATCACATTTAGCTTTTCCGGATGCTTGACCGGCGAAGGGACGCCTTCAAAATAGCGCACCGGACGCACGCAGGCATAGAGGTCCAATGTCTGCCGCAGAGTTACATTCAGCGACCGGAACCCTCCGCCGACCGGGGTAGTCAATGGACCTTTGATGGCGACGATGAAATGTTCGATGGCGTCGAAAGTGTCCTGGGGCATATAGCGACCGTCGTATTTGGCGGCGCCTTTATCGCCGGCGAAGATTTCATACCATTCGAAATGTTTTTCACCGCCGTAGGCTTTTTGCACCGCGGCGTCAAGCACCATTTTTGCAGCGCGCCAGATGTCGGGACCGATGCCGTCGCCTTCGATGAAGGGGATGATGGGGTCGTTGGGAATTGCTAATTTCCCGTCTTTGACTTCGATTTTGGTTCCCTTAGTGGGATAATCGAGTTTTTCAAACTTAATCATTGTTAAACTCCTTAGTGGGTGATTTTATTATTGTTAGGCTGCTTATTTTGAAAAGGTTTTTCGTAAAAATATTCAACATTAAAGTTAATGAATTTTTGGGGAAAATCAAAAAATTACGAAGTAATGTTAAGGTTTTGTGAAATCTTCCCGGGATGATGATTATGATGAGCGTTTTCAACATCATTTATGGGGACACAATATTAGAGGATAGTGGAGAAAGGACGGGAAATCGGGTAGAATGTCAGAGTTTTCGGTGCGGCTCGGAAGGATTTGTAAAAAAGTGAATATTTCGGGGAGGAAAGTAAAAAAAGGAGGATGTATATTATCGAAATGAACATATTCTACATATATGAATACTGATAATTAATATGCCAAACAGACAATACCGATTTGGACTCCAGTAAAATGTGTAATCCGTATTCTGAAATCATTCCAACCTACTACTATCAATTTACATTTACAATACAATTATCGATCAGCCTGGTCTTACCAATCTTGACCGCCAGGGCGAACATAGTGGGACGGTCAACCTTCTGCTTAGGAGTCATATCATCGGGGTCGACCGCTTCGATGTATTCGATTTCGGCGCCTTCCACCAATTCGATGAAACTCCGCATCTCACCGATGATTTCAGTGGTATCGCATTCGCCTTCGGCAACCATATGTTCTGCGATATCCAGGGCTTTTTTCAGGCATAGCGCCCGCTTTCTTTCCTCCGGTGATAAGTAATTGTTCCGGGAAGACATCGCCATTCCATCCGATTCGCGGACAATGGGGGCGGTGACGATTTCCACCGGTATGTTCAAATCGCGCGCCATCCGTTTGATGACCGCCGCCTGCTGACCGTCCTTCTGACCGAAACAGGCGATATCGCACCGAGTTATCAGGAAAAGCTTGGTCACTACGGTAGTTACGCCTCTAAAATGAACGGGGCGGCTCTTACCACAGAGCCCGTCGGTTAAATTCTCGACATTCACATAAGTAGAGAATCCATAGGGATATATTTCATCGTCCGAAGGGTAGAATATGATGTCGCAGCCTCGTTCATCGAGCAGTTTTTCGTCACGCTGGAAATCGCGGGGGTAGCGTTTGAAATCTTCCCCGGGTCCGAATTGAACCGGATTGACGAAGATAGAAGCGACCAACACATCGCACTTGTTTCTAATTGCGTCAAGGAGCGATAGATGTCCTTCGTGGAGACCGCCCATAGTGGGGACAAGTCCGATAGTTTTCCCAGACCGCTTGATTATTAGGGCGGTTTTTTGCATTTGGGATAGAGATTTGATTATTCGCATAGTTTGACCGTCTTTCCAACATTAGTGAAATGTGCCAAGTAAAACTATATTCACCGATAAGATACGAAAAATTGCCTAAAAGTCAAAGAAAATCGTCATATAGGCTGGATGATTGTGGAGAATACAAGCTTAAATTTTGACTTTTAATAAAATTTTCAACATATTAAGGGTCAGCCAACTAAATAGATTTGATTGATGGAAATGATTTCGGCAGTTCATTAACTTTTAAAGGTTCAATTGTTTCCTGTCGTTATTAAGATATGATATTAATTATAATACAGTTACAAGGTATTTCAGAATGGCAAAGAAACAGAGTTTCAGCGATAAAGTCAGAAAAGCGGGCATGGTCTTCGGTAAAGTGTGTCCCACTTGCGGCGAAGCGATGTCCTATGTCAAACGGCTTGAACCGGTGAAAAAAGCCAGTGGAAGCCTGGGCTTCAAAGATACTATGGTTCCAACCTGCAAGTGCAACATCAAGGAAGTCCAGGAGGCTTGAGCCATCGGCAAGGCGCTGGTCATAATCCTGGACGGCGTCGGATGCGGGGAACTGCCCGATGCGGCTGATTTTGGCGACGCCGGTTCCAATACTTTAGGGAATTTGGCTGAAGCGATGGGCGGGTTGGACCTGCCCAATTTAGGAAAAATAGGGCTGGGGAATATCATTGCGATAAGGGGAATCCCGCCCGCAGAACATCCTTCCGGATCGTATGGCAAAATGGCTGAATTGTCTCCGGCGAAGGACAGCACGGTGGGGCATTGGGAATTGATGGGACATCCGGTTGACAAGCCGTTTCCCACCTATCCTGAAGGTTTCCCCGATGAAATAGTAAATAGGCTGCGCGCCGAAACCGGCAGGGATTTCATCGGGAATAAAGTCTCTTCCGGCACGGATATCATCGCCGAATTAGGGGAAGAACACATAAAGACGGGAGCATTGATACTATACACTTCCGCCGACAGCGTCCTGCAGATTGCGGCGCATACAGGTTCCGTTCCAGTGGAAGAATTGTATAGAGTCTGCGGAGTTGCACGGGGGATAATGTCTGGTGAACATTCGGTTGGGCGGATTATCGCTCGTCCGTTCACCGGTCAAGCGGGGAATTTCCAGCGGACTCCTCAGCGTCATGATTTTTCGCTTAAACCGCCGGGAAATACAACGCTCGATCTGCTTAAAAATGAGGGGATTCCCACCATAAGCGTAGGAAAGATATATGACCTTTTCGGAGGGAAGGGGCTCAGTGAATCGCATCCCACAAAATCCAATTCGGAAGGAATAGAAACCACCATCAGGATTTCCCCGAAAGTCGATTACGGCTTGATTTTCACTAATTTGGTCGACTTCGATATGCTGTGGGGGCATCGAAACAATCCGCAAGATTTCTATAAGGGTTTGAAGGAATTCGACAGCTGCCTCCCAGATATAATGGGGACTCTAAGTGAAGGGGATTTATTGATATTAACCGCCGATCACGGAGTCGACCCTACCACTGTTTCCACCGACCATTCGCGGGAATATGTCCCCCTGCTGGTTTGGGGAAAGGATTTCAAGGCGGGAATTAATTTGGGGATCAGGGAGACATTCGCCGATGTCGGAGCGACCGTTGCGGAATATTTTGAAATTGAGGGAACCGGGTGGGGGGTAGGTTTTCTGGGGGAGTTGGCTCTTTGAACCGCTGATTTGAACTGATTGACACTGATTACGCTGATTTCTTATCCAATTACCGATTTACTAATGGGATCATTAAGTAGTTGTTGTTTAACGATATTTTTCATTCAATCACAGTTGTTTCTATTTTTGAATATATTTACAGGACGATAGAGATGTCAGTAGAGTGTCCTTGTTGTGGTTGGCTAGGGGAGGAATTTCTTCCCGCCGGTATAGTCCCCCGTCCAAACGCCTTATGTCCCGGCTGCGGGTTAGTAGAACGACACCGCCTGTTATGGCTTTATCTGCGGGAGAGGACGGACTTTTTTACGGCTAAGCTGAAGGTGCTTCATATCGGACCGGAAGGATTTTTTGAAAAGGCTTTCAGCGCTATGAGCAACCTCGATTACATTAGCGGGGACATCAAATCTTCGAAGGCGATGAGAAAGGTGGATATTACCGACATCTCCTTCGGAGACCACAGTTTCGATGTAATATTATGCTATCATGTGTTGGAACATGTTCAAGAAGATCGCAAGGCGCTGCGGGAACTGTACAGGGTTTTGAAGCCCAACGGGTGGGCGATTCTGCAATCGCCGGTCGATCAGAGATTGGAAAAAACCTATGAAGATCCCACCATCACTACCCCTGAAGACAGATTGAAACATTTCCATCAGAAAGACCATGTTCGCATATATGGTATCGATTTCAAGAATAGGATTGAAGGGGCGGGCTTCATATTGAAACTTGGCGACTTCGTGCAGGAGTTGGGGGAAGAAACTGTGAAGCGTTTCAGGCTCAATATTAACGAAAGGATATATTACTGCACAAAATCTCTGGAAATTCCCGTAGTTGAAGCTCCATCGAACGGCGTGTTCAACTTTGAGGGTTAAAGAACGCATGAAGATGGTGAATAACTTATAAAGCTGGCGATAAAATTTGAGGCGGTGATGAATATATTGCGAAAAAAAGGCATCTGCACCAACGATGAAATCACCGCTGAAATCGAAAGATTGAGCTATAAATTCGGGGTGCGATAGAGTGATCGATACTGTTAAATTAAAGTCGCAGGACCCAATATTAAAACTACCATCAAAGGATTTATTATGGTATTAGGCAAGGTTGTGGGCTCGGTGTGGGCGACCCGCAAAGATTCTAAACTGCTGAATATGAAATTCCTGTTAGTCCGGCACTTAAATATCGATATGAAGCTGAAGGATTCGTTCGTGGTGGCGGTCGATTCGGTGGGCGCCGGCGCGGGCGAAGTAGTGCTGGTCGCCAGCGGTTCCTCTGCGCGTTTGACCGAACTTACATATCAGAAGCCGGTTGATGCGGTGATAATGGCGATAGTTGACAAGCTTGATATTGAACCGGAATGGAACGAGGATGAATGCTGAATAAATGTAAAATGAAAAATGTAGAGTGAAAAATGTAGAATGAAAAAATATGCTATAGGTAAATAATTCGACTTATGACTTTAAAACATGAAACAATGAATATTGGTAACATTATAGCTTTCTTAAGCCAAGCGACTCAAAGTTGTCATCCCGAACTTGTTTCGGGATCTCTTAGATGCTGAAACAAGT
>JABMRZ010000400.1 GCA_013202315.1 Candidatus Tariuqbacter arcticus
AAAATGAAAAATGAAAAATGAAAAATGAAAAATTTAATCCGATTAAATAACAAACTTCTTGGTGAATTCTGGTATTTAAAAGTATAACAGATAGTTACAATTGCTTTTTTACGATTTCGCTGATAAATTCAGTAATCTGTCGGCTTTTAATAAGCCGACCTACATTTTTTATGAATAATACAGGTTATATGGGACAATTATACAAACAGCGGTTTGCAGATGATTTCCTGCACTCTGAGGTCGAAGAACGATTGAGCGTTTGCGGCTTTAATCACCATAGCGGTATCGGCACCGCTGTTAGTTCCGGCGACGGCGATGATGTTTTCGCCCTGGTTTACGATACCGGCGTCGGCTGCCATCAATGTCATTTCAAAGCAGACTTTAGTTCCTTCGCCGAAGGTTCTGAGGGTGTGGGCGATAATTTCTTCCAATTGATAGGATGCGAGTTTCTTACGCACCGCCCTCCCTATTCCCCCGAAAGCGTGCATGCAGGTCAGAATTATCCCTCCGCGCCCTTCGATGGCTTCCCGGTGTTCGGGTTTGAATTCTTGCTGGTTAATAGTCTTGAATCCAAAAGAATGGGTTACCACGATGATTTTGGCTTCGGTAATGATATCCATCGCCATCAGCCCGGTTTCACCGCTGGTGCTGGCGACCAGGACTTTTCCAATATCCTTGTCTTTAGCTTTTTGAGCGGTGAGTTCTAAAGTTAACCGAGTGCAGGAGTCGCCGGATTGGTCGAAATATACGGTTCTCGCCTCTTTCATAACACCAAGAATTCAGATTATTAGAAAAAAGGGGTCAAGCAGCTTCATAGACCCCTATAAATTTGTTTTCCCTTATCGAAGATTTGTCGGTCAATCCTCGAAAGAAACGATTATTAGCGTAAACCATCATAGATGGTTAATTCGCGAACCCCCCACTACCAAGTATGAAGTAAATAGCTCGCGAGTTTGCGGAATAATTATTTTCAAGGTTAAACACACTTATTGGCTATTTATCATAAAAATGGCAGCCGCCCTTATTATCAAAATCAATCTGAATATCGGTAATGATTGAACTTCGGTGGCAGATTAATATGATGGATAATACTCTGAACAAATCAACAGGATTAATAGTAATCAGCCAGTCCTCTATTTAACAAGTGAGGACTTCCCCGAATAGCCTCCGGTAGTATTTTGTTGAATTGAGGATTGGGGGAAACGGAATTTCTATTAATTATCCGATTATTTTCAATCGATGGGTTTTTTAAGTGAATCTTGGAGCAATTTCCCAGGTTTAAAATGAGTCTTCCTTCGCGGAGGCACATAGATAATCTCGTTAGTTTTGGGATTGCGGGCTTTGGGTTTGGCTTTGGTCTTCTTAACCTCGAAGACGCCGAAATTCCTAATTTCGATTCGGGATTCTAATTCATCCTGAATCATTAGTTCTCTCAGCGCGGCGAAAGTGGCGTTGACAATCGAAGAGACGAGTTTAACATCGCCGATTTCTTTCCGCACATCTTGGTAGACCCGCTCAACAACATCTTTCTTGATGTAAGTTCTTGTTTTCATAGTCTAACCCTTTTTATTATGAGTTTTGAATAATATAAAAATATATTTATTAATTTCAAATTTGTCTGCGATTTAATTTGAAAAAAGAGGCGAATAATCGGCGTCAACGATAGGCGGATACAGGTTAGTCAACAATGTAAGGATTTAGAGTTGTTGCAATTCTTCCGCTTTTTCCCTCACTTTTCCTTTACCTTTTCCTTCTTCAAAGATGGCAGTTAAATGTTTCTTCAGGAGCTCTTCATCCAAATTCTGATGGAGGAACTCCCCTTGATATGCCAGCGAGATTCTTCCGGTTTCTTCTGACACTACTACGGCGACGGCGTCGGATTCTTCGGTGATACCCAGCGCCGCTTGGTGCCGGGTTCCGAATTTGCGTTCGGCTTGAGGATTTTGACTCAGCGGCAGAATGCATCTCGCCGCTTGCACCAAATCGTTGCTGATGATAATCGCTCCATCGTGAAGCGGTGTGCGGGGTGAGAATATGGAGACTATGAGCTCCGGGGTCACTTCAGCTTGAATTCTAACTCCCATTTCCACAATACTTTTGAGTCCGGTATCTTTTTGCATAACAATTAACCCGCCGTAATGCCGGTCAGCCAGCTGCGCTGCCGCTTCGGCAACCGCGCTGATGGAACGGTTTTCCTCGACCTTGAAGAGGGTTCTGATCAAACGGGTTTGCCCGAACTGAATCAACAACCGCCTGATTTCCGGTTGGAAAATGATGACGAACGCTATGACCCACACCGCTGAGAAAGAACTAATCAGCCACGACATCCCCTCCATATTCACTATTTGGAATACGAAAGCGGCGATGATTATCAAGAGGAGACCGGCGAACATCTGCGCCGCCCGCGTCCCCTTCATTATCTGATACAGCTTCAGGAACACATAATAAACGGCGATAATGTCGAGCAGGTCGATCAGGGTGAAAGTGATGAAACCTATGCGAAATAGAACCATTGACGGTCAACGGTTGACAGTTATCGGACGACAGCGGCCGGCGATTAATTAGTTCGGCGCGCCAGGAAATGGGGAAAAATTATCCTTGAATTTTGAATATAAACTGTTTTTCACAAAAAATCAAATACTTGGTGGAAATTGCTGAAAATATTTCGGTTCAAAATTTTCAATCTCTACTGTTTCATTTCTTAAAATCCTTTCCGCCCCCAAAAGCGCTATCCAGCGAACAGGAGACATCGGAACCGCAAAGGGAAATTCCATCTGTTCATTGGGAATAAGCCGGTTTAATTCCACCCGGTGTTTTTCATATCCGCTTCCCAGTAAAATAGCGTGTTGAGGGATTTCCTTGGCTAATTCATTGTATTTCAATAATCTATCATCCCATATTCTGATTACCCTTCCCCTGTCGAATTTAAAGGCGGCGTAATAGACTTCATCGCCCCGGGCATATATCATAGGGATAATCAACCTTTCGCTGTATCCGGCGGTCAGCGCCAGCGCTTCGAGGCTGTCGACCGCCGACAAGGGGATGTTAAGGGTGAAACAGGCGCCCTTAGCGTAAGCGGTTCCGACTTTGAGACCGGTGAACGACCCCGGGCCTGCGCTAATAGCGATTCCATCCAAGTCGGAGAAACCGAGACCGCAGTCGCTCAATAATCCTTTCACCATTGAAGAAAGCAGTTCATCCCGCTTTTTACTCAAAAGCAGATTTCTTTCGGCGATTATCCTTCCATCGCAGTAGAGTGCGGTCCCGGTGACTTCGTCGGATGTGTCTAAGGCTAATATATTCATAATATTATGGCACTGAGCGATTAGTTGAGACTATATAACTAAATCGGTTATCCAGTTTATTCAGCAAATTGATACTATTACATTTACCTTTAAAAAAGGGTTTAGGGTTTAGGGTAAAGGGGTTAGCAGCATTTCATTCCGGCTTGGTTTTAGCGGGAATCCTTACCCTATTTTAATGCTTGGGGGGGCCTGCCCGTTTTTA
>JABMRZ010000401.1 GCA_013202315.1 Candidatus Tariuqbacter arcticus
GTCTTTTAAATAGTAAAAATATGAAGGCTGTCGACCACGACCGAATCGGCAATTCTGCCCAACCCTTTCAATCGCGGTCTATACCGCCTGCGGCGGTGCACCCAGTAGGAATCGAACCTACAACCTCCTGATTAAGAGTCACTACATAGTGGAATTTCTATCTTAATAATAAACATTTATTTACGGTGTAAGCTTTGTTTTCTTAAACGGTTGTCCTAAAGTCCATTGTGCGCCATAGTACGCCATAGTGAGCGATGGTTAGTCAAAAATGTTGTGCAAGTGTTGTACAAAAATCAAAATCGGGGATTTTAACACTCTTGTTGATATAACTCGAACTCGCGACCTCCGGCGTGACAGGCTCAATCGTATATCATACCTAACTTATTGATATACATTCATTTGTGATGTAAGCCTTTGACATCTTAAACGGTTGGACGACTTCCCATAGTACGCCATACTACGCAGTAATGAGCGATTGCGAGTCAGATTGAGTACCCATATAGTACCCAAGGATTTGAATCGATTAAATTTGAATATTCTAACGTATAACGACAGATCCAAGATTCAATGCTATACAGCCTCACTAATCTGTAAGGCCATTTTCGATCCCATAATCACAATGCATTGATGGACTGTCCAACGACAATTATTCCTCCCCTTGGCGACAATTAAAAGTCCCACTTTATTCTTTACCTTTGATTGGTGTTTTTCCTCTTTCAGGGGATAATGGAATGAAGCCGTAAGCGTAATGGAAGGAGTTTTTATCAAAATCAATACTACATCGGTTGGTGTTTTGCGGCCCAATGAACCTGAACCAGATGTGAACTCATCAAAGCAATAAATTGTCTTCCAGCCTAAAGAAGCAAAAAGCTCTATTGATGGTTGTTCAACTAATACGTCTTCAGAGCATTATTTCATGTTGAAATCCCTATCCAATTGCATTTTCGTAAGTTTGACGAATGAAAAGCATGGCTTTATCGATGTCTGTTTCTGAATATATTTGAAGAAATACGCCGCCCTTGACTGTGGAATTTGTGATAAAGCTCTGAATGGTAGCATCCCGACAGATTTCACTATCATCAGAAACTTCGATGAAATCCAAATTCAGCAGAACTGTGAGATTATGAGTTCGAGGAATGACCTGGGCAAAGTACTCAAAGACATAATAGGTTACATTCCTTCTATCAAGGATTTCGGTAACATCGTCACTAAGTGCCTTTATACGGATTTGCAGAATATCGAAAAGTTTGCGCACAGGTCCTCCCCTAAGTGCTTCGACATTATCCAATGTAAGGTTACGAGCCCCAGCTCTTCGTTCTTCCAGTGCATAGCGTTGTACAATTACTTCATCAACTTCAAGTGATCTCCAGAGTTTAACAGCATGTTCTGCAAGGATATTCCCTCGTTCTATCATAAGAGTTTCATTCCAAGTATCCTGCTCGCGAAGGAATCTGTTAAGCCGCAACGGGCTATCATTAAATCCGCCTTCCATAGTCTTTTTGTTATTAAAGGATTCATCGCTATATCTTTGATTGTAGCCGGTGAGTGTCAAGTTCCCTAACTTATGCAGGTAGGTCTCGTGCACTTTTTCCCAACTATCTCCTAAGGCAGTCTTCCAATCTGGGGATAGCTTTGGATTTTGAGGCATGACATGCTCAATTGTAAAGTTGCTGGTGTCGATTTTCTCCTCGCTATCATTTTCCAAACGATTTAATAAGAACCGGCGATTGCGCAGACTATAGATATCGCGGGATAAAAGGCTTTCTCTAAATTCTGCATCCGATGGGAAACGACGGTTTTTTGTGAACCGTGCAAAAGTCACTTTTATACTTTCAAGCGGATTTTCTTCATTGATAGCATATGTAAGAGTAGCGAAAATTTGGCCAAGACTTCGAGTCTGCATATCGCAGACAGATCGCCTAAACACATAACTTTCAGCTAATTTCACCGCTTCAATAAAATCCTTCTTTGTCAGACGCTCATCCTCATAGAGCTTGTAGAGCCTCATTATAAATGGAGAGGCTACTTCAATGAGTTGGCGAAGATTCACAAAAGCTTCCTGGAGATCAGAATCATGCTCTTTACCAAGATAGAAACAGCAATAATATTTAGTATATTTATAGAGGTCAGCTATGATGGATTTGACAGTTTTACCCTGCCCCTCCTTCATTTGGAATAAACGTTTGTATTCCTGGTATATTTCATTTTGATGAATTGGAGTCGTAGGTTTGGTCATCAAAGTCAGGTAGTCGCGTACGAAATAGTCAAAAGTCTTGATAAATAAAATCCCAAATAGCTGTTCCATTGGATACCAGATTTCCAGATAAAGTCGCGTCTGTTCATCCGGGGATTGGCGCATAAAAACGAAGTTGCGGATGAGGTCTGCTTGAGATAGATCCAAACCAGTCGAATTAAGACTCTCGAAAATCATCTGCGGGTCGTCTTGCCCCCTTGTTAGTGACACATCAACAATCATGAGCTTTTTAAAACCATCATATGCGTGAGCTAAATTAATCTCCTTTAAGTAATCGAGAAAATATTTGTAGTTATCCATTATCGATACTGAAGCTTGCATACCTGGATCTGTCCCCCTTAATAAGGCAATCATGGTATCCTTATCCCTCTGCGTGAGGAGTAGCTTATACTTCAGGTCATTTCTACCATGGCGATTTTTGAGATAGTAGTCCTCAATCTCTTCGACAGTCACATTCGGTAATGTAATCGGATGTTCTTGCATAGTCTTATATAAAGCTAACAAGAACAGGGTAATTGTAGCGAGTCGTTGTTGACCATCGATTATCTGCCATCGAGGAATGGCTGCAGTATGTACATCGTCAGTAATATAGACTACTGAACCAAGGAAATGTGCATGTCGATTTTTGTTTTCTCCAACCAGCAAAATATCCTTCAACAATTGTTCGCAATGCTTTGTGCCCCAGCTATAAGTCCGTTGAAAAATCGGGATAATGAACTGCTTTGGTCCTTCAAGCAATTGTGAAAGAGGTATATCCAGTGCTTTCATAATTTTTCCTTGTTACTTAAAAACTGTAAGTAAATCTATTTTTCCGTACTGATTATTTTCATAACCTCCTGATATTTTGTATATTAATGGCAGAAACAATATTCATTAATTCTATCAGGAGACTCACCTAATGGGTGAAAATAAAAAGCGGAACAAAAATCGCAAATTAAAGAAGCATACATTTCGCATAAGCGGGAAAAATCTGACTTCCGGCGAAGGGCGTTGGACAGCCAAGTTTCAAGCCCAGCTTCTCGGGTGGAAGCGCCCGCGCACCTTCGTGGCAGTGTGCATCTTGACCGGATACCTGGAAGACGATCTTTTCGGGAAAGCCCTCCCTGCCTCAATGAAGTTGGACAAATATAAGCCATATGACTAAGTTATGTGAGAGGGCGAGAAAAGAGAGAGAAAAGATGAAGTAAGAGAGAATGCTGGGAAGAGCCAGGGCTTCTTCTGTGTCAACGGAAGGAACCCGTAGGGTGACTGGAGTTGACACAGAAGAAAGAAGCCAAAAGACCCTCCCCCCGGACCCGGAAGTGTCCGCCAAACCCACCCGGCGGAAGTTCAGCGCCTCCTACAAGGTGCGAATCCTGCAGCAGCTTGAGAGCTGCGCCAGTAAGGGCGAGAAGAGCGCGCTTTTACGCCGGGAAGGGCTCTATTCCCATACCGTGTCCCGCTGTCAGGATCTGTGGAGAGGTGGTGCCAGCAAAAAGACCGGCTCCCCTTATCCATTGTCTTAGACCAGCTGCAGTGTACATGAAATTATTTGTCGGATGTAGTTATTATGCATTCTGATTCATAGAATTCAGCAGGTTTTTTCTTGATTTTTACTCCGCGGGATTTCACGCCGAAATCCTCTTTAGTCCCTTTAACGCCATAAACAGTTCCATAGTCCTCCAGATCAGTATCACCAAGAGGTTCAGTTGAAGCAAAAACAAAAATACTTTCTTCGCCAAAAGGACCGGAGACTTCCAATTCAAATTCATCTTCAAGGTCGGGGATATTATAGGTTTTTTCACCTGAAAAATAGTTCTCTTTCCGATACTGATTTGGCAGAAGTTGCAACATTGTTCCCCCAGCATCTATATAGATTACTTTTACATAAAAACTTTTATTGCCTTGAATATGAATTCGAATCTTCTCATTGACAGCATAGTTCTCTTTATCCGTCCACAAAGCAATCGTCAGTGGATACTCAGGTCCTGGTAAGTCAACAGTTTTACCCGCTGTTGATTTTATTTTTATACCGCGATTTTCAGTTTCAGGTGTTTTCATAGAATAGACGACCTCGGCTTTTATCCATACATGGTATCTTCCTTCTTCGATACCATAATCTTTACTTTCCAAAACCTGCACCGAACCTTCTGCGCCGCTTGATACAAAGTCGTAAGTAAGTTCAAAATTCTCTACTGTAGACTGGCTTTTGATGTACGTTTGTGCGTTTTCAAGTGCATTCCGTTTGGCGGAAATCATAGCTTCATTTTTAATCTTACCAAGTGTCTTGTCATCTGAAAGATAAACATACCCATCAGCTTCAAGGATTGTGGAACGCTTATCCTGTCCGGCATTTTCCTGACAATAAGCAGCAATTGTCGTGAACAACAAAAGCAGAGTTAAAATAGATCGCATTATTCACCTATATTGTGTATGAATAAAAAATTTCTTTAATAAACAACAAAATCAAATTCGAGGTTTTCTCTTCTTGAAGTTGGTGTTTGTTTGTCCGCTGTGAGTTCCTGCACTTTTTCGATAACATAATCTCTTAGTTCAGATACTCGAACATCGCCGCTTTTATCCTTATCAGCGTTATTCGTCTGCAAACCTTCTAAAACCGAATACGTGAAAACACCGTTTTTCCATTTATCCGATTCAAGGGCGAATTCGGTCCCACTCGCTGATGAGATTACCATCGCGCCGGAACCGCGCCGTAAATCTGCAAATAATTCCCGCAGAAGCTCAAAACTGTTGCCTAAACCCAATTTACTTTTCTGTTTTATTTTGACACCCCGGAATGAACGGGATTTCACTGTCCCTTCAGTGGAATTACTAGCCAACTCAATTTCTGTCTCTTCCTTATCAACCTCACCTGAATGACAAGTATCCATCAATAATAGTTTTTTGCGGGCTGGGATACCATCGAGGCTCTTGCAAAAGTATTGAATTAACAACTTGATTATGGGCTGATAATTTGTTATATTAAATAAACACAAATAATTAACCATAATCAAGGTGATTTATCGAAAAATGCATATTCTCTCCCAAATCTGGTCGAACATACA